>CAZLRL010000629.1:0-1500 GCA_964561645.1 uncultured Desulfobacterales bacterium | reverse complement strand
TATCAGGCAAAACCTCGCGCACCCTCAGGTGGCATTCATCCAGGGCGCCCACGGTGCCGGCGAAACTGAACCGGGGGCGCTGACTGCCGGCCTGAAATTCCACGATCGGCATGGGCAGTCCCAAAAAAGCGCGCTCTTTCAAGATCAGCTGATCGTCGCCTTCCACCCCGAGGGCCGCCCGGGCCACGCCTTCTTCTCCCAGGCTGAGCAGCCCGGCCCGCACATACCGGTAGGCCTCTTCCAGGGCCTGGTGCACGCCCCGGCGCAACTTGGCCGCCTGGGCCTGGAAACGCAGCAGTTCTCCCAGCAGCAGGTCCCGTTTTTGCTCCAGGAAGGTCAAGGCTTCCGAGGCCAGGGCGTATTCATCCTTGAGCCGCAGGAGATTGCCTTTGGTGACCGCGACGCTTAAACGGGCCATAACATTGGGTTTCCGGTTTCCGGTTTTCTGTTTTCGGTATTATTCAGCCGCACTTTGTCCATAGGTGTTGATTTCTTATTCAGTCACCCGGGTCAGGCTTTCGTAGGGTGGGCTCTGCCCACCAAAATCCTTGAGCCACAAAACTCTTTTCATTCCGAAACAGAATCCCAAAATAAGCTAAAGTTTGGTGGCACAGGCGTCTCGCCTGTGCTGGCACAGAATAAAGTCTACGGCTACATTTTTAACGGTCTTGATTGCTTGCTGGAGACTACAAAAAACTAACAGACCATAGTGTTTCGTGCTGCTAATAATAATAGAGGCTTACTGTTATTGTTCGGGCGTCGTTTGTCCATAAGTCTCAATTTCTTCCTCGCTCACCCGGGTCAACTCACTCCGGGGCAGTTCCTTGAGCACCTGCCAGGCCAGGTTCAGGGTGGTGTCGATGTCCCGGTTTTCTTCCCGCCCCTGGTTGATGAAATTTTCTTCGAAGGCCCGGCCGAAACTGAGAACCTGGCGGTCCTGGGCCGAGAGGCTGTCCTCGCCGATGATGGTGGCCAGGGCCTTGAGGTGCTGCACTTTGGCGTAGGCCGCATAAAGTTGGGAGGACACGTGGGCATGGTCGGCCCGGGTGCGGCCGGCTCCGATGCCGTCGCTCATCAGGCGGGACAGGGACGGCAGCACGTTGATGGGGGGATAAATGCCCCGCTGGGCCAGGCCGCGATCCAGGACAATCTGGCCTTCGGTGATGTAGCCCGTCAGGTCCGGTATGGGGTGGGTGATGTCGTCATTGGGCATGGTGAGAATGGGCAACTGGGTGATGGAACCCGCCCGCCCGGCGATTTTTCCGGCCCGCTCGTACAGGGAGGCCAGGTCGCTGTAGAGGTAGCCGGGGTAGCCCTTGCGGCTGGGGACCTCGCCCTTGGAGCTGGCCACCTCCCGCAAGGCTTCGCAATAATTGGTCATGTCGGTGAGCACTACCAGGATGTGGTGGTCCCTGTCGAAGGCCAGGTATTCCGCCGCGGTAAGGGCCAGGCGCGGGGTGATGAGGCGCTCGATGGCCGGATCGTCCGCCAGGTTCAAAA
>CAZLRL010000628.1:0-1517 GCA_964561645.1 uncultured Desulfobacterales bacterium | reverse complement strand
AGGTGGCGGACAGGCCGAAGTTGTTCTCCATCACCACCCCCAGGTCCCGGCTCATCTGCCGGTAGTCCCATTCAGGATAATCCCAGCCATAAAAATCAACCTCGAGGCCGTCGGCGATACTACCCTTTTCCGCCATGATTTTCAAGGCTTGCAAAACCGTATCGATGCCTTTTTGGGGGTTGCGCCGCCCCAGCAGGATAAACCGGGGTGGCGAGGCCCCCGGGAAGGGGGCGCGGCGGCGAAATTCCTGGACATCCACGCCGTTGGGGAGGCGGCGGATTTTTGCCGGGGCAAAGCCATGCTGGAGCAGCTCGGAGTGGATTTCCCGGCTCACCGCGATGACCGCGTCGGCCAGGTGGAGAATGTGCATACCCCAGCGGGCATATTTTATGCGGCAGAACCTGGTCAGGTCCCCGTCGGTACCGGTCAGGGACACCTTGATAACGTTTCTTTTCCCCAGCCAGCGGGCCGCGATGGTGGAGACCGCGGCATGTCCCAGCATCTGGTGATCGTGCAGGATATCGAAGGTGCGGCGCCGCTGGATCAGATAGCGCAGGGTGGGAGCCGCGGAGCGGTTCAGGTCGTAGGCCAGCGGGAAATCGACCCGATGGATCTCGATGCCCCGGTAGATCTCGTCAATCGGAGAAGTGGGGTCCAGGTGCTGGGTGAAGACCTGGACGGGAAAGCCCAGTTGCACCAGTTTGGCGGCCAGCCTTTCCGCCTGCAGTTCGGCGCCGCTGCCCAGCGGACGCCAGCGGCCGCTGAGCATCATGATCGACGGCTTGGGGGAATTCATGGGTTAACCGGCGGGGCCAAAGTGCCGTCAATGAACATCTGGTGCCACAACTCCAGCATCAACAGGTTCCAGATGAGATATTGCCGATTCACCTCCCCGGTCTGGTGTTGTTGTAACATCTGCTCCAAAGCGTCCCGGCGGAAATAGCCCCTTTCCAGGGCCCGGGGGCTGAGCAGGGTGTCGAAAACCATGTCTTTGAGTTCATGGCGGAACCAGTGGTCCGTGGGCACCATAAACCCCATCTTGGGGCGGTAGATGATTTCCCGGGAAAGAAAGGGCTCGGCCGCCTTCTTGAAGATGTATTTGCCCAGATGGCCGTTTTTCAGTTTCAGGTGCGCGGGTATTTTGGCGACGAACTCCAGGAAATGGTGGTCCAGCATGGGGGCCCGGGCCTCCAGGGAGTGGGCCATGGACGCCACATCCACCTTGGGCATCAAGGTGTCCGGTAAATAAAACTCCAGATCCAGGTTCAGGAGCGCATCCACAAAGGCCCGGGCATCTGAGGTGCGATATTTTTCCAGCATCAGGCGAAAAGCCGGGTGGCCCGCGGTGGCGGCTTTCATGCCGTCGGTGTAGAGGCGGGCCTGATAGAGTTCGTGAACGTGGGTTATGCGCCAGTAATAGGAAAACAGGCGGGGGCCGAAAGCCACCAGAGCGGCGGGGTCTTTCCAGAGGTGCTGCTGCCTGACGAAGGCCTGCCAACTCAACAGGTCGGCCAACC
>CAZLRL010000627.1:0-1519 GCA_964561645.1 uncultured Desulfobacterales bacterium | reverse complement strand
GATTGTCCTAAAATCTTGGATTTTCCCGGAAGTGGGCCGCGGCCCGCTTTTTTTTATAGGTATTTTAGAGAGAGCAAGACCTCAATATATAGATTGGCAGCAGGTTTTATGGGTGGCAGGGCCATAACCACAAGGCTCAAGTTAGTTGTCGGCTTGCCTAAACAAAAACAGGGATCGAAGAACAAGTTTGGGGGCGGATGGTCTCATGAAAGGCATCCAGTTCGTTATTGATGAGTCCGGCAAGAAAAAGGCGGTTCTCATAGATTTGGAGGAGTGGGGAGAACTCTGGGAAGACTTTTATGACCTGGTGGTGGCCGAGTCCCGGAAGAATGAGGAAAGAATTCCCTGGGAGGAAATAAAGGCGGAATTGGAGCAACAGAAGCCCTGAGCCTATGGAATATAAGGTAACCTTGGCGGCTTCGGCTCTGCGAGAGTTCAGGGCACTTTCCGGGGATATAAAGAATCGTGTGAAATCGACCATAGAGCGTTTACGCAAAAATCCGCGCCCATCAGGGATTCGAAAAATCCAGGGGAGAGAAAATCTTTATCGTCTTCGGGTGGGCTCATATCGGCTAGTTTATGAAGTAGATGATATGAGAGGAACAATTCACCTTGTTCGAGTGCGGCATTGACGGGATGCCTATCGTTAACGAAACAGGTACCTGAAAGACCATGACCGACCCCACTGATTGGGAAAAGCTGCAGATCGAGGAGCCCATTGTCCGGGACGTCATGGCCATCGAGCGCACGGTCCTGGCCAATGACCGGACCTTTCTGGCTTTCTGGCGCACCGCGCTGGCCATGTTTGTCACCGGGCTCGCTTTTAACCAGTTTTTCGCGGATACAGTCTTTCAGGTCATCGGCTGGATCTTCATGCCCACGGGCATCGCGATCTTTATCCAGGGCGTGCGGGTACATAGACGCATGAACAGGCTCATCGTCAGAGCCGAGAAGTCCGTAGAGGATGGAAGCAAAGTAGACAAGATTCCCAAGCCCAGTGACCTGGGTTAGAACTGAATGGAAAAAGAAGCAATTATCAACCGCATCACCGAGCTCATCCAGCCCTATCTGGCGGCCCAGGGGGTGGAGCTGGTGGAGATGGAATTAACCGGGCCACAGCGGGGGCGGGCCACGTTGCGGTTGTTTGTGGACCGGCCCGGGGGCGGCATCACCCTGGACGAAATCACCCGGGTCAGCCGGGTGGTGGGGGAGCTCCTGGACGTGCACGACCCCATCAGCTCTTCGTATACGCTGGAGGTGTCCTCACCGGGACTCACCCGGGCGCTCACGAAGCCCCAGGACTATGAGCGCTATGCCGGGCGCCTGGTACGCCTGACCACACGCGGCCCCTGGCAGGGCAAGCAGGTGCACCGGGGCATTTTAAAAGGCTTGGCCAACGACGAAGTCAGCCTGGAAGAGGACCAGGCGCTGGTGCGCATCCCCCTGGCGGAGATCGCCAAGGCCAGGCTGGATTTGTAGCTGTAAGCAATAAGCAATAAGCAATAAGCGGTAAGCTGTA
>CAZLRL010000626.1:0-1523 GCA_964561645.1 uncultured Desulfobacterales bacterium | reverse complement strand
ACGAGCGAACGCTTCACCGAAGCAGAAAACTGTTAAGGAAAACATAATCGCCACAATCAAGCAAGTTCTCTTCATTTCCTATTCTCCTTTCTATTTAAGAATTTTTTTAGTTAACATCAAGCTCATATCCACCACCACCCCAACTGTCAGAATCAATCTCCACATTTCCCCCGCTGTCGATTTCTCCTTCCACATGGATTGAACTTCCGTTGGGGGTATAAAGGTAACCATCTACAGATCCACCCGAATTTATGTCCAGATCTCCGTAAACGTAGACCCCATTATCGGTATATCCGGACACATCAACGGATCCGGCTATGGCCGGCAGGGCGGTAAGGGTAAGCACAATGGCCACCGTGAGGAAGGCCACTAAACGCCATCTGCCAATTTTTTTTGTCAGGCACATCATTGAACACCTCCTGGTTGAAGAATTCCTTTATTGTTCAGTCAATTTGTGGGGTTATCTGAAGCAATTCTTAATACGTCTCTTTGATCTCTTTGATTCTCTCTCTGTCGCCCAGGATTTTGATGGTGCTGCCCCGGCTGGTCTTGACCACGACCAGGATCAGGTTCTCCCTATCCGTGATCACCGAACCTTCGGTCAACTTGGCCGTATGGCCGTGCTGGGCCAAAACGCCCTGCATCGAGGTCAGGGTCTGGTGGTCGAGCAATTTCATATTGAAGGTCATCCAGCCGCTCAAAAGCGCCACGCCCAGGATACTGAAAACCTTTCTCATTGCCTTGCCCCTCCTTGCGTTCTCTCTTTGTTTAATGAATCGAACCTCGGGGCGGAGGGGGGACAAATTTTTCGACTGCTTTTGAAACAAATTAAAAAAAGGGGGATTCAGGCGAGTGACTATTTTTGCAAGGGAAATTTTTTGGGAGGATACCTGTTCGGGGGGCAAGGGAGCGGCGGGGCCGTCAGCCCTCGCCGTGGAGGATAAAGGCCGCCCAATAGAAAGGATGGGGATTTTGGGCTTTGATTTCCTGCCGGGCCAGGCGGAGTGCCTGGGAGCGGCTCTTACCCTGTTTCAAGTGGCCATAAAAGAGGGTCATATAATCAACCGTCTCTTTTGAGGCCACTTCCCACAGACTCACCATCACGCTCCGGGCCCCGGCCTGTTGAAAGGCCCGGGCGAAGTTGGCCACCCCCTCCCCCTCCATCACCTGACCCCGTCCCGTGAGGCAGGCGGAGAGCACCACCAGGTCGGCATTGAGTTTCAGACCCAGGACCTCGCTCATGGTCAGGAAGCCGTTGTCCTCCTCGGCATTGTCCACCTGGCCCAGCAAAATAAAGGGTTCATTGACCCCTTGAACCTTCCCCGGCAGGTCGGCGTGGGTGGCGAAATGCACATAGCGATATTTTCCCAGGGGCGCCTGACGAAGACGGGTTTCATTGGCCTCAAGGTTCAACAGCACGTCCGGGGGCTCCGGCTTCACCCCCAGGGTCTTGGCAATGGCCCGCACCTCCTGCTCGGTCTGAGGCAGGGGTGGAAAGCTCAGGGCCTTGGCGGTCTGGTCAT
>CAZLRL010000625.1:0-1527 GCA_964561645.1 uncultured Desulfobacterales bacterium | reverse complement strand
ACCGGGCTCTGAGCTGGAAGTGGTCCACGGGGTGACTATCCTGGCCACCGGGGGCCGGGCTTACCTGCCCACGGAATACTGTTACGGGCAACACCCCCGCATCTACCTGTCTTTGGACCTGGACCAGGCCATGGCTTTCCAGAACCCCGAAGTCATCGCGGCCCAGCAGGCAGTGTTCATCCTCTGCGTGGGCTCCCGGGAGCCGGAACGGCCCTATTGCAGTCAGGTGTGCTGCTTCCGGACCCTGGAGAGCGCCCTGGCCTTGAAAGAACTGAATCCGGGAATGGATATCTTTATTCTTTTCAGGGACATACGCACCACCGGCGCCAAAGAAGAGCTCTATCAGCGAGCCCGGGAAGAAGGCATCATGTTCATCCGCTTCGACCCGGACAACAAACCCCGGGTGGAAATCACTCCGGAAAATACTCTGAAAGTCACCGTCCGGGAGCCCATCCTGGGCCGCCCGCTGGCCATCCAGCCGGATTTTATTACCCTGGCCAATGCTATAGTTCCCAATTCGGTGCAGGAATTGGCGGAGCTTTTTAAAGTGCCCCTGAACGCCGAGGGTTTTTTCCAGGAAGCCCATGCCAAACTGCGGCCGGTGGATTTTTCTACCGAAGGCATCTATGTGGCGGGACTGGCCCATTATCCCAAGCCCATGGACGAATGTATCGCGCAAGCCAAAGCCGCCGCGGCCCGGGCGGCCACGATTCTGGCCCAGGACCAGGTGCTCATGGAACCCATGGTTTCCCAGGTGGATCCGGAGCTTTGTATCGGTTGCAGTTTGTGCGTCCTGAACTGCACCTTCGGCGCCATCCAACTGGTCCAGGTGGCGGGCCAGGGGTTCAGGGCGGAGAACCTGCCGGCCTACTGCAAGGGCTGCGGCATTTGCGCCGCGGGCTGCCCCCAGCGGGCCATAGACATGATGCATTTCCGCGACCGGCAAGTGCTGGCCGCCATCCACGCCGGCGGTGGACGCTCGGCCGCCGAGGGGAGGTGGGCATGAACGCGGCGTTCTCCCCCAAGATTCTGGCCTTTTTGTGCAACTGGTGTTCCTATGCCGCGGCCGACCTGGCCGGGGTCTCCCGTTTCCAGTATCCCAGCACCATCCGCACCATGTTGACCATGTGCAGCGGCCGGGTGGATCCGGTCCACATTGCCGAAAGCCTGCAAAGCGGCTTTGACGGGGTGCTGGTCTTCGGGTGACACCTGGGAGAATGCCATTACCAGGATGGTAATGTCCACGCCTCCCAACGCCTAAAACTGGTGCGGGACCTGCTCGAGTTGGCCGGCCTCGGCCGGGACCGGCTGCACCTGCGCTGGGTCAGCTCCAGCGAAGGCCGGCTGTTTGCCGACTATGTCACCGAACTGACCGGTGTGGTCCACGACGCGGGGCCGCTGCCGGTCGAGGAGTTCAGCCTGCCCCTGGCCGCGGTCCATCGGGCCTTAAGCTCCCCGACCCTCCGCTGGTTGCTGGGTCTGGAGCGCCAACTCACGGCCAAGGAGAACGTCTTTCACCAAAAACTG
>CAZLRL010000624.1:0-1527 GCA_964561645.1 uncultured Desulfobacterales bacterium | reverse complement strand
CACCCTGATATGGTTGAAAGTTGTCAAGTAGGCGCGTGTCTCCCTTGGTTGGGGGGGTGAGCTGCCAGTCTGATTCTTGGGTGCCCACGGGGCGGGACGCTTGGGCGACGTTTGATCACTCTGATATACGCGGGTTGGTTACCGCCTGACCTGGCTGCGTCACGGAGCTGCCTCTCTCTACAGACGGGAGTTTCAGCCGCGGCCTATTCCCCTAGGGTGAACGAGGGCTCTCCTTTACGTGGTCACGCCCCGAGGGGCCCAAGAACTTTGTTATCTTTTTCTTTAGCGGTGATTTTTTTGTTTTTTTTCCTTACGCGGTTACGGGTTCTACGGCCTGGCTGATGGCCCAGATAAAGCCTGCCAATTCCCGGGCGATGGCGGTGACAATAGTTTGCTTGGCCTTGCCCCGGACCAGCAGGCGGCGATAGCGGTTACACAAGCGGACCTGGGCCTTCCAGGAGATCTGGCGGATGTCCTCCGGCAAGCCCTCCTGGCGCTTCCACAAAGGCAGGGTGAGCCGGGCCGGCAGGCGATAAGCCCAGGCCGCTTCTATCAGAACCCGGCGGGCATGGCTGTTGCCGGTTTTGGTGATGGACCCCCGGCGCACCTGGGCGCCGCTGGAGTGCTCCGAAGGGACCAACCCCAGGTAAGACATGAATTCCTTGGGCTTGGTAAAGCGGCGCAGGTCCCCCACCTCCGCGGCCACGGTGGCGGCCACGATGAGGGAGACCCCGCGCAGGGCCTGGTAAGCCCGGACCAAGGGGGCCCGGCGCCAGGCGGGGATCAGCTCCCGGAGCTGCCCGGTGAGGCGCTCCACCCGGTCGGTGGCTTGCCGCACCGCGTCCAGATATTCCTGGAGCACGATCTGCTGGGCCGGATGCTCCAGGACTTGTTGGCTGAGCCAGCGCCAGTAGCCCCGGCTCCAGCTGGTCCGGCCCGGATAGCGGCGGCCGTGGCGCAGCAGAAAGGCGGCGGTGCGCTGCTTGGCCCGGCGCTCCACGCTCTTGGCGTCTTCCCGGGCCCGCACCAAATCCCGCATGGCCTCGTCGTCGGCGTCGGGGACCCGCACCGGGGTCAGTTCCCCGGCCCGCAGCAGCCGGGCCAGGGTCAAGGCGTCCCGGCGGTCGGTTTTCACCCGGTCGCCGGGGCGCCGGGGGATCAACGAGGGCGCGGCCACCAGGCAGGGAAAGCCCTTGGCGGCCAGGTGCCGGTAGACCTGGTAGCCGCAGGGGCCGGCCTCGTAGGCGAACTGCGGCTGGGCCCCGGTGGCCTGGAGTTTGCGGACCACCCGGTCCAGAGCGGTCAAATCCCCGGGGATTTTGCCGTAGGACCTGATTTCGCCGTCGGCTCCGGGTTCGGCCAGGGCTACCTCAATGGACATTTTATGGACATCCAACCCCACATACAGTACAGTTTTACTCATGGCCTGCCTCCTTGGTTATGGCTCTGGGCTGTGTACTTCTGGTCTCACAGTTTAACCCACGTCGCAAGGTTCGCAGGCCTTTAACTTTCAACCATTATGTCTAC
>CAZLRL010000623.1:0-1545 GCA_964561645.1 uncultured Desulfobacterales bacterium | reverse complement strand
ATACCGGCGCGGTGGCCCAAGTGGTACACGGCGGACCCTTCCAGACCAACGACAAGGTCAAAGCCTTGCAATAAAAGGTTTTCGGTTTTCAGTTTTCGGTTTTCGGTAAAAGAAGTAAATAAATGGGAGGATTACAGAAGTCGAGGTCCTATCGGGACTTGGAAGTATGGAAATTATCCATTGATTTCGTAAAAGAGATCTACCTTTTAACCAATAATTTTCCTGTTACCGAGACCTATGGCCTCACAAATCAGATACGTAGAGCCGCGGTTTCGGTTCCCTCGAATATCGCGGAAGGGCAGGGAAGAAATTCTACCAAAGAATTTAAACAGTTTTTAGCCATCTCTTTAGGATCGCTGGCTGAACTGGAAACGCAGTTAATTATAGCCAACAGCATAGGTTATATAAAGGGAGATGAATTGAATAATTATTTAGAAAAGCTTGATAGGATCAGGAAGATGATCAAGAGCCTTTCGAGCAAGATAAAATAATTTTAACCGAAAACTGAAAACCGAAAACCGAAAACCGTCATTTAGCGATTCTCTCCATGCCCCCCATGTAAGGCCTGAGCTTCTCCGGAATAATCACGCTGCCGTCTTCCTGCTGGTAATTTTCCAGGATGGCTACCATGGTGCGGCCCACGGCCAGGCCCGAGCCGTTCAAAGTATGCACCAGTTCGGTGCCTTTGGTGCCGGGGCGCTTGAAGCGGATCTCGGCCCGCCGGGCCTGGTAGTCGGTGAAATTGCTGCAGGAGGAGATTTCCCGGTAGAGTTCCTGTGCCGGCAGCCAGACCTCGATGTCATAGGTCTTGGCCGCGGCGAACCCCATGTCCCCGGTGCACAGGATCACTACCCGGTAGTGCAGGCCCAGCTCCCGGAGGACCTCTTCCGCATCCTGGAGCAAAAGCTCCAGTTCATCGTAGGAGGTCTGGGGGGTGGTGAATTTCACCAGCTCCACCTTGTCGAACTGATGCTGGCGGATGAGGCCCCGGACGTCCTTGCCGTAGGAGCCCGCCTCGGAGCGGAAGCAGGGGGTGTAGGCTGTGTATTTGATCGGTAACTCCTGCTCCGGAAGGATTTCCTGCCGGTGGATGTTGGTGACCGGCACCTCCGCGGTGGGCGCCAGATAGTACTCCCAGCCCTCCAGTTTAAACAGATCGTCCGCAAACTTGGGCAGCTGGCCGGTGCCTCGCATGGCTTCGGCATTGGTCATGAACGGCGGCCAGACTTCGGTGTAGCCGTGCTTTCGGGTGTGCAGGTCCAGCATGAAGTTGATCAGGGCCCGTTCCATGAGAGAGCCCGCGCCCTTGAGCAGGGCAAACCGGGCCCCCGCGATCTTGGCGGCCCGCTCAAAGTCCAGGATGCCCAGCTCGGGACCGAGGTCCCAGTGTGCCCGGGGCTTGAAATCGAATGCAGGTTTTTCTCCTTCCGTTTTGACCAGTACGTTTTCTGATTCATCCACCCCCTCCGGGACCCGCTCATCAGGCAGGTTGGGGAAAAAAGAAATCCGCAGGACACCCGTTTGGACAAGTCACTGAAGCAGGTC
>CAZLRL010000622.1:0-1548 GCA_964561645.1 uncultured Desulfobacterales bacterium | reverse complement strand
TGGCGCCGGAAAACATTTCAGAAAATATCACCTTAATTGTGAGACACAACACTAGGAGAAGGATGATGCCAGATTATTTTAAAATCCGCGGGGTGCTGATCTTGTTGATTTTTCTCTTATTAACTGCTTTAGCCCAAGGAGGACATGCCATGGAACTTAAATCAACCACGTTCACCGACGGCGGCAAAATCCCCCAGAAGTACGTCATGCCCGGCGCGGGGGGAGAAAATGTCTCTCTGCCTCTAGAATGGTCCGGCGCGCCGGAAGGCACCAAGTCCTTTGCCCTGGCCATCGTAGACCCCCATCCGGTGGCCAACAACTGGGTCCACTGGCTGGTGATCAATCTGCCGGCTGAGGCCGGAGGCCTGGAGGAAGGGGCCTCGGGCCAGAAAATGCCCGCCGGCGCGGTGGAATTGAAAAACTCCTTCGGCCAGACCGGCTATGGCGGCCCCCAGCCGCCGCCCGGCACCGGCGACCACCCGTACGTGGTCACCCTCTATGCCCTCAAGGTGGACAAGCTGGATCTGAAGCCGGGCACCGATCTGGCCGACTTTCAAAAAGCCCTGGAGGGCAAGACCCTGGACACCGCCAAGACTACCGGCTATTATGGCCGCTAAGCCGGGTTTCAGAAACAGGCGGGTTCGGCGGGGTTTTGAAAAGTCCAAGCAGGGGGCGCTCGGCGCACCAACTTGTGGTGCGTAAGACGCGCTCGACACAAACCGGGAGGTTCTGGTGGGACGGGCCGCCGGGCCCGCCAGAACCATGGGCGGCCCGTGACGGCCTCCCCACCGGAATATGGCCACCTCAAGAAACTTTTCCGGGCGGTCCAATTGGTGCCGGGACCTCAAACAAGGAGGTTTCATGAAAACGAGTCACTGGCTGATTTGCCTGGTGGCACTGGCCCTGGGCGCACTCCTCCTCACCGCCCCTCTGGCCGCGGTCTCCGCCGCGGACGCGCCTGATAAACCCACCATCCTTGAATTCGCCCGCCGACTCTGCCCGGTGTGCCTGAAGAATGCCCAAGTGCTGAAAGAAGTCGAGGCCCGGTACAGCGATCAGATAAACCTGCGCTTCATCTCCATAGATGACGAGGAGCACTTGTTTCGGAAATACGGCGTCACCATCGTGCCCACCCAGGTTTTTCTGGACGCCTCCGGCAAGGAGGTCTTCCGCCATACCGGCCCCCTGACTGAAGCCGAACTGATCGGCATTCTCCAGGGATTGAAATTCATCCGGGACTGAGAGCGGACTTATGGTTCACCCTGACGGAACCGATAAAAAAGCCGGGATATCCCGGCTTTTTCGTGCCCAAAGCGGGCTGGTGGTAAAATTTTACGGTCCAGGCGCGGTTTTCGCCCTCTAACCGACGCGTTCCTGCTTGTAGAGGGGAGACATCTCCCGGAGCGTCTTCACGATGGGGGGCAGCACTTCCAGCACCCGGTCCACATCCGCTTCCGTGGTCTCCCGCCCGAGGCTGAACAGGAGGGTCCCCTGGGCCGTGGCGAATTCCATGCCCGTTCCCCAGGGTAGCTTCGGGAACGCGTAGAA
>CAZLRL010000621.1:0-1550 GCA_964561645.1 uncultured Desulfobacterales bacterium | reverse complement strand
AATAGAGATCCGCGAGCTGGCGGATGAGGGCCAGGCCCATGTTTTTGCCCTGCATGAACTCCTGGAGGCGGGCCAGGCGGCGGGAAATTTCCTCTCTGGGTACGGTATCTTGCATGGTTCTCACTCTCCCGGCGGTTGTGGCTGGTACAGCACCACCGTCATCTCTGCCGGCCCCTGGGCGCCCAGGACCAGGATCTTTTCAATGTCCGCAGTGCGGGTGGGACCGGTCAGCCAGGTGACCAGGCTCTCCCCGGACTTGGGGCTCCAGGTCAGCGCTTCCCCCAGATCAAGCTTGGCTCGAGCGGGCGGCACCACAACCACGTGGTGCCTGGCCCTAAGCGGCAGCCAGGCGGCCGGACCCCCGCCCCCGGCGGTGATCACCGACGCCGTTTCCGGGATGAAGCCCAGCCCCACCGTGACCGCGGTATCAGCCGGGGGAGCCCATTCATTCCGAACCAGGCGGGAGGCGGCCCCCAACCGGTCCAGTTCCCGGGCCACCGGGCGGAGCCAGGGGTGGTCTTCGAACCACACTTCCCCCTGAGCGGTGTCGTTCAGGTACCGGGCCAGGGCCTGGGGGTCTTCCAGACCGGCCAGGTCAGTCCCCACTTCGGCCAGCCTGCCGGCCAGGTCGCCGGGCAGTCGGGGTGAAATATCCTCCGTTAATTCTCCCCCCTTTTTTAAAGGGGGGCTGGGGGGGATTTTGTAAGGTTTTGATAATCCCCCTAAATCCCCCTCTAAAAAAGGGGGACTTTTTAAACCCTCCATTATTAAGCACCCTTGAACATTTTCGCTAGCCGATACTGGAGGGGAAATGTCCGGCCATGTCTCTCTGGAAATTTTTCGGTGGCGACTACGGGTATATTTTCGGAAAAAGCTTTCTGGGGGCAGCTTACCCTGAAAAATTTTTTGAGCCTGGTTTCGCAGCAGTACTTGACCCAAAAAATGGGCCGGCGACTCCAGGGCGCGGTAGAGGCGAGGCTGTCCCAGGATAAAGCCCCCGGTGCGGGTCAGGGCCCGGGCCTGCCGGAACGAGGGGGCCTGTTGCCGGAGATAGCGGATCTTGGGGGGCAACTCGATCGCGGCCGGGCATAAATCCCGGCAAGCCCCGCACTGGGTGCACAAATCAGAAATATCCCCTTCCGGCGGCAGGAAAGGCGCCAGCAAAGCGCCGATGGCCCCGGGGTAGACCCGGCCGTACAGATGGGCCCCGCCCACCTGAAACACCGGGCAAATATTGAGACAAGCCCCGCAGCGCAGGCAATGGAGGGCCTCCCGCAGCTCGGGCTGCGCGGCCAGGCGGCTGCGGCCGTTGTCGAGGATGACCAGATAAAAGGCCTGGGTCCCCTGGGGGCCGGATTTCAAGCCCCGCCAAAAATGCACCAGAGAGGTCAGGCGCTGGCCGGTGGCGCTGGCCGGAAGCAGGCGCAACAAAGGCGGCAGGAGCGCCAGTTCGGGCACCATCTTGTCCCAGCCCATGAGGGCCAGGTGCACCGGGGGCACGGTAGAGCTCAGGCGCAGGTTGCCTTCATTCTCCAGGCACACCAGGGTGC
>CAZLRL010000620.1:0-1555 GCA_964561645.1 uncultured Desulfobacterales bacterium | reverse complement strand
TCCGTAAACCGCTTCTTCTTCATCACGAATCTCCTTGGGTTCAGGAGATTCTAACCTTTCTGCTGGGCTAGTTTCCGGGGAGCAGGCCAGGGTAGTTAAGACACGAGTTGACACTGACTGGGAAAAAGGGTTAGGGTATCTGCAGATAGCCCATTTCTTTTTTCGGCCTGATGATCTGGGTTCTAGTCGGATCGGAGTAGCGCCCTTACTTTGGGTCCCTGGTGGACCCGGCCCTGCTTGGGGATCTGCTTAGCTTTCAGTTCCTTATCACGTATCTTCGGATATTGCGATGAGGTCTGGCCGTTTTATGAAAAAATACTTCTAAAAATACCAGGGGGGAAACGTGGACTTTCTGAACAAAGCGCTGGAAAAAGTCAAGGCCGGGAAAGCAAAGAGCGAGGAGGGCCCGCCCCGATCAGCCTCTAAAATTTCTCCCCCGGGGACTCCACCCCCTTTGGCTGGCACTGGTCCGCCGGTGGGGGAGATCCAGTATACTTTTTCCCGCACCGTGCCGGTGAATGCCGAATGGCTGCGGAGCCAGAGGATCATCACCGGGGACACCGATGAGTTGGTGGGGGAGACCTACAAGCTTCTGCGCACCCAGGTTGTGCAGCGCACCAGAGCCGAAAACAAGAACGTCCTGATGCTGACCGGACCTCGGCCTGGAGAAGGCAAAACCTTGACGGCCATCAACTTGGCTATCAGCCTGTCCCAGGATGTGGACAAAACCGTGCTTCTGGTGGACGCTGACCTGCGCCGCCCCTCAGTGCACGAATACCTCGGCCTGCCCCGAGGGCCGGGGTTGGTGGATTATCTCACTGGCAAACGTACTATCCCCGAGGTCCTGGTACACCCGGAGGGGTTTGCCGAGTTTGTCCTCCTTCCGGGAGGTCGCCCCGTTACGGAAGCGGCGGAACTCATCAGTTCGCCCAGGATGGTGGAATTGGTAGAAGAACTTAAGCATTTTTACCCGGACCGTTATGTAATCTTTGATTTGCCTCCAATATTGGCCTTTGCCGATGCCTTGGCCTTTGCCCCCCTGATGGATGGAATTATCCTGGTGGTAGAAATGGGCAAGACCCCCCGGGAAGATATTCAACGCTGCCTGGAATTGCTCAAAGATTTTCCGGTCTTGGGCACAGTGTTGAACAAAGTGGACGCCAAAGAACAGGGTGATTATTATTATTATTACCCCGATTCACCCCGGAATAATAAACGACCGGTAAAGAACAACAGCTGGTGGGGACGACTTAAGCTCTGATATTTCAGGAAATTTACAAGCTGAGTGAGCGCCCCTTTATCCTCATACCCAATCCTGATTTTCTCTATCTCAACCCCGGTACAAATTGGCCCTGGCCTATCTGGAGTACGGCCCCACCAGCGTGTGAATGAAAAAGCAATATGGGACCAGCAATGGCCATTCAAAATGGACCCACCTGATTTATGGCAACGCCGACAGAACTAGCCAGTCGCCGGGCGGGGCAAGGCGTGCTCGGCCTGCCGGCACCAGGGGCATTCAGGGCAGGCCGAGCGCGTACTATTAATTAAATACGCC
>CAZLRL010000619.1:0-1558 GCA_964561645.1 uncultured Desulfobacterales bacterium | reverse complement strand
GCCGGCCACGCCGCCGGCGTACTGCCGGGTGGCTTCGGCGCCGGCCGTGGTCAGAACCTCGGTCCAGCGGGCCTTGTTGATGGAATTGACGCCGTCTTGGTGCGCGATGTGGGCCACTTCGTGGGCCAGCACCGCGGCCAGTTCGTCTTCATTCCGGCACTGCTGAATGAGCCCCCGGGTGATCAGGATAATGCCGCCCGGGCAGGCGTAGGCGTTGGGATCGGAGGTTTCCATGATCCCGAAATGATAGCCCCGGTAGACGGAGGGCTGGCTGGATTTCTGGGCCACGACCTGTCCCACTTCGTTGAGGTACGTGGTGGCGTCCCGGTTCTGGGACAGGGGGGACTGGGACAACAGGCGGGCCGCCACGGCCCGGCCGATGTAGTATTCTTCGGAGGGGCTGATGCCCCGGGAGGCCCGGAGGGCCTTTTGCCCGGTTTTGGCCCCCACGTTGATGGCCTTGCCCACCTCGGAGGGTACGCCGGGAAGGGAGGGAACCTGAAACTTGAATCCGGCCACCAGGAGTACGCCCGCGGCGATAATCAGAATTCTCCAGGTCCTGGTTCTCATGGCGTCAGCCCCCCTTCCTTTTTGAACTCGGCCAGTTGGGTGGGGCTCACCGTAAACCGCTCCACCTGGTCCACCGCGGCATAGTTGAGGCTGGGGTTCTTCTGGCGGTAGCCGGCCTCCACTTCGGGGGTGAAGCCCTTGCCGGCCAGGGCCACTTCATCGCTTTTGGTCTCCTGGACGGGGCCGCCGGTGAGCAGTCCCGGGATAACCGCGCCCGGGCCCGGACCCTGGGGGAAGGCCAGCTTGTGCAGCCAGCCGGTTTTGTCCTGGTAGCTTACCTGGACCCAATCCCCGGAGCGGGAGAGCACCGTCACGTCGGTGCCCGCGGGCACGGGTCCCTGGGAGGTGCTGCCGAAGTTGGGGCCCTCATAGAGCTGCATGTCGGGGCGCTCCACCTTCAGGGTTTCGGCCACGCCGAGGCCGGAGCCGGCCCACCAGGCCACCAGGAGCACAATGAGCAGCAGGCACAATCCCGGTCCCGACAAATATTGCGGTCGTTTCACCGGTTCCTCCTTTCTATCCCTGAAAAGATGTTCTGTTGCCGGTTTTTGGTCTAAAATCAGGCCCCCGCAGGTGCAGAACGGGGGCAAGTTCTCATGGCCAGGTTACCATACTTGCAGGGCAAATTATCAGAAAAGGTCGACTCTTTGGCGGGAAAACTTCAATAATTCGTGCCAGGCAGGAAAGTTCAAGGTTCAAGGTTCAAGGTTCAAAGTTCAAAGTTAAGGTGGGGCGGGGACTGTCCGAGGATTCCTGATCGTTTAAACATGGTATTAGGGAATCCGGGGAATTTACGGTGGGCAGAGCCCACCCTGATAGTGCCATGCAGGAGCTTGGCGGGCAAGGCGTTCCCAAGCAGGAGCTGGGGAACGAGGAGAGAGGGCATCTGTGCCACCGGGGTTTACTCTCTGGCGGGAGTCTAGGGGGGCATGAACAGGTTTTCAGGAAGGAGAAGTAAGATGGGCGGTGTGGAGCAGGGCGGCTCATG
>CAZLRL010000618.1:0-1567 GCA_964561645.1 uncultured Desulfobacterales bacterium | reverse complement strand
AGCATTGGGCGCAGCGGGCGCAGTACCACAGGGCCGGCGAGGCCAGCAGCCCCTCTTTCATGCCGTAGAGAATCTGGCGGATGATGCGGCTGGGGCTGAATTCCGGCTCGATTTCGGCCACCGGACAGGTGGCGGTGCAGACGCCGCAGGCAAAGCAGCGGTACAGGTGCTGGCAGCCCGGCTCCCGGGCCAGCTCTTCCTTGAACAGGGGGTCAAGGTCCTGGATATGCAGGGTTTTGTCCATAGCGTATTTAAAATTCAGTTTGAGTGGTGGGCAGAGCCCACCCTACATTTTCATCCGAACCCGCCAAACCTTGGGAAGGTGTGCATAGAATGATTAATCTGTAGGGTGCGTTTTACGCACCATATTTTTGTTTTCTCAGTCAAGCTAATTTATGGCGCCTGAGACGCGCCCTACACATTTGGCTTTATGCGAACGTAATGGCCTCCGTGGGACAGTGTTCGGCGCACTTGCTGCATTTTTCCGCGGCCTGGAGCATGCGTACGCACAATTCCTGGTGGACCACCACCACGGTGCCGTTGACCACGTGAAAAACCACCTGGTCGCCGGGGCGGGGGCCCCGGCCCAGGCGGGCTTCGGTGCAGTTGCCCAGATGATGCTCGCACATGGCCACGCAAATCCCGCAGCCGTTGCACTTTTCCGGGTCGATGTGCATGGCCGGGGCCGCGACCGGCGCGATGCCTAAAAGCTCGTAGAGGGCCTCGATGTAGCCGGCGAAATCCTCGGTGTGCAGGACCGGGCAGTCTTCCGGAGCCGCGTCCCGGGCCACCAGCCGGGCGGTGAATTCAGCGCAGGTGGCGCCGCACTCCCCGCAATCGGTGCCAGGCAGGAATTCCAGGAGTTCTTCAGCGGTGGTCATTACTCAATAGGTTAAAATTCGTTCTTTTGATTTTAAAGTGAATTTCTTCTAAATTATCAATTACTTATATGATGGCCCCTGACCCATTGGTGGCACAGGTTTTCAACCTGTGCCCGGCGCAGGCTAAAGCCTGCGGCTACATTTTTTTGTTAGGCGGAACCCACTTTAGTCATTTGAAATTTCTATATTAATTTTACCGAAAACAGAAAACCGAAAACAGAAAACCTTCCTACACCTCCGCCCAGGCCGCGCCTTCCAGACCCTCCAGCCGCCACTGGTTTTCGGGGCGGAAACTCCGGAACTGGCACAACTCCTCCACCAGGGGCGTGGATTGGGCGCCGGTGCGCCGGTAACACGCGGCCTTGGGGGCTTCGACCTGGGTAAGGCGACCCTCTTCCACCACCACCATACCGGACTTGATCAGGGTCCGGCAGGTTCTGACGTGTTCAGGCCAGCGATTTTCGGCGTCCCGGGGCAGGTCAAACAAGGCGATGTCAGCCCGGGCTCCGGGCCCCAGATGGCCCCGGTCGGCCAGCCCCAGGAGCCGGGCCGGCAAGGTGCGGGTGGCTGAAATCCAGTCAAAAAAGGAAAATTCGCGCCCCTGCACGTCCTCACCCCAGAACTCCTGCCGAATCTCTCGGTCCCCCAGCCAGACACAAAAATCCGGATAATGCTCCACCGGGGCC
>CAZLRL010000617.1:0-1586 GCA_964561645.1 uncultured Desulfobacterales bacterium | reverse complement strand
ATGTTCTCCGGCACCACCAAAGCCACATCCCGGAACACCGCGGGGTAGCGGGGCAAGGGGGTATATACCGGGAAAACCTCCGCCCGACGGCACAGGACCTCGAAGTTCAGGAGAAAAACAAAAAGCGACCCGGGCAGGTCCAAGCGCTCCGGCACCGCGGACAACAATTCCCCGAGCCAGCCCGCTACCTCATCGCCGGCCTGGACCGTGGCGCCATAGCGGAAATAGGACGGCAGTTCCTGCCCCGAAAACCCCGCGTCCCGGACCGACAGCCCCTCCAGCAGCTGCTCCACCACCCCCTTGAGGTCGTAGAAATCCACCGGTTCCGGCGGCGTATGCCAGGCAGGCTCGGCCCGGTGGCCGTACATGACGCCCACCAGCCAATCTTGTTCCTGGGGCAGGTCGGCCCCGGGCTGGGGCACGAAGGTCTTGGCCAGTTCAAACAGGCGCAGGTCCAGGTTTTGCTTCAAGGTGTTGCGGCGCACCATGTCCAACAGGCCCGGCAAGAGGGAAGTGCGCATCAAGGCCTGTTCCTCGCTCAGGGGGTTGGCCAGATACAGGGGGGCGCGATTATCGGAGCCGCCCAGCAGGCCCCGCAGGCGCTCCGATTGAAAGGAGTAGGTCACCACCTCGAAAAAGCCCTGGCCCAAGAGAATTTCTTTGGCCGCCTGCCCCAGGCGCACCGGCAGCGAGGGCCGGGGCACGGCCACCCTGCCCTCGGGCAGGGTCACCGGGATTTCGTCGTAACCACCCAGGCGGGCCACCTCTTCGATGAGATCGACCTCCCGCTCCAGGTCGCCCCGATGGGAGGGTA
Organism: uncultured Desulfobacterales bacterium; assembly: GCA_964561645.1. Taxonomy (GTDB): domain Bacteria; phylum Desulfobacterota; class Desulfobaccia; order Desulfobaccales; family 0-14-0-80-60-11; genus JBGSLA01. The sequence goes on along the minus strand of CAZLRL010000617.1, from coordinate 772 downwards.
CCTGCACCGCCAGATTATCGTCGTCGACGTGGATGGCCGGCAGATGCAAAGCTTGCAGGAGGCCTTCCACTTTCTCCCGGGGGTAGCTGGTGCCCAGGACCTGGTTGGTCCGGGAAACGCGCAGAGCCAGGCGGGGGCGGGGGACGGGGTTGGGGTATTCGTCGATCAAGCCCTTGAGAACCCGGCCGTTCCCGAGCGCGGCCATGAGTTGCGCGGCCCGCTCCAAAGCCCGGATGACCCCGTCCGGGTCCACCCCCCGCTCGAAGCGGTAGGAGGACTCGGTGCTCAACCCCAGGCGCTTGGCGGCCCGGCGGATGTGGGGCGGGTTGAAATAGGCGCTTTCGATGAGCACCCGGTCGGTGTCTCCGGTGACCTCGGACTCCCGGCCGCCCATGATGCCGGCCAGGGCCACGGGATGGGCCGCGTCGCAGATATACAGGGTCTCCGGGTGTACCCGGCGCTCCTGCTCGTCCAGAGTGACAAAGGTCGCTTCGCTCTGGTGAGGCAGGCGCACCACGATTTCCCCGCCGGTGAGGCGGTCAAAATCAAAGGCATGCAGGGGCTGGCCCAGCTCCAGGAGCACATAGTTGGTCACGTCCACCAGGTTGTTGATGGGGCGCAGGCCCGCCAGCCGCAAACGCTGCTGCATCCAGAAAGGGGAGGGTCCCACCTGCAAACCTGCCAAGAGGCGGGCCGCATACCGGGGGCAGGCCACGGAGTCTAAAATGGTCACCTTGGCGTGCCGGTCGATGGGTTCGTCGGCTTCGGGAAA
>CAZLRL010000616.1:0-1588 GCA_964561645.1 uncultured Desulfobacterales bacterium | reverse complement strand
GAGGCCGCGACCGCGTGTCGTATAGGCAAGATAGCTTAAACTAGATCAGGAAATGGTTGGTATAATCGTGTCTTTGGAAAAAGACAGAGAGGGCTCATGTCGGGAATCGCAAACCTCACGGTTTTAGAATTCCAAAATAAAATCAATGGATTCAGACAAATTTACGTCCAAAATTGGGATGAATGGCGCCAAGCTTTGCGTGCTCAACAAAATGTGGCGTCGACGTTCGGCAGGATTTTAAGACGTTGGCAAGCTTGTCGGCCAAACACTATGCGTCGCATTCAACAAGAAGCCCGTCATAGCGCGCCATTTCTTGAAAATTTGCTTTTGCAATCTAATCAACACATTCAAGAGCTTCAAAACTTCGATATCCGCCTTCAAGTCTCATTTAGCTGGGCAGCATGTAAGGCGCTTGAGCAACTTTGGAATATTTTCCAAGACCTTTGTTATGGTCCAGCTCAGAAAGGCGTTGTTGCAATTTCTAAAGCAGTCCTTCTTTTAACAGAGGGACGTGTAGGACCAGCATTTGATTCCAATATTCAACGTGTTTTTTTTAAGCCTCGAAACGCACAGCAATGGTGTGATGCTCTTAAGAGAGTATGTGAAGACATTATGGAATTTGAAATTTCAAATCAATGCTCCTTACAACAAGCTACTCCTCATCATTTCACAGACCTGCACAGCGGTCGAATCTATGATATGGCACTTGGTCCACGGGAACTTAATTAACAAATTTTCTAACATTAATATAAACTTTGCATATCCATGATAGCTTTACACTTTGACGGCAAGCTTGAGCTGAAAGAAGTGTCCCCGCCGCAGCCGGAGCCGGGGGCGTCCTGGCCAATGTGGCCGGCGGGAAGGCCCGGGTCCGCCTGGCGGGAATCTGCCGCACCGATCTCGAGGTCCTGAAGGGCTATCACGAGTTTCAGGGGATTCCCGGCCATGAATTCGTGGGGGAAGTCGCGGGGCCGCCGGAGAGCCCGCTTGGGGGGCAACGGGTGGTGGGGGAGATCAACATTCCCTGCGGGGTCTGCTCCCGGTGCCGCCAGGGCCTGGCCATGCACTGCCGGGAGCGCCGGGTGCTGGGGTTGCGGGGCAAAGACGGCACCTTTGCCGAATATCTCACCCTGCCGACGGCCAACCTCCACCCGGTGCCCAAAGGGGTGCCGGACGAAGCCGCGGTGTTTACCGAGCCCCTGGCTGCGGCCTTATCGGTTTCCGAAGCTGCATCCGCCGGTCCGGAGGAGCGGGCCCTGGTGGTGGGAGACGGCAGGCTGGGCCTGCTGGTTTCCTTTACCCTGGCCTTGCGGGGCCTGGACACACACCTGGTGGGACATCATCAGGAGCATCTGAATCTGGCGGAACCTTACGGCATAACCACCTGGCTGGAGGAGGACCTGGAGCGCGATGATTTCGACCTGGTGGTGGAGGCCAGCGGTTCCCAAGGAGGCCTGGCCCTGGCCCTGGAGCGGGTCCGCCCCCGGGGCACGGTGGTTCTCAAGACCACCATCGCCGGCCATATCCCTCTGGACCCGGCCCTGGTGGTGGTGCCGGAGGTGCGCCTGGTGGGTTCCCGGTGCGGGCC
>CAZLRL010000615.1:0-1599 GCA_964561645.1 uncultured Desulfobacterales bacterium | reverse complement strand
CTCCCCCAATCCCTTAAGGGGTGTTTAAAGCTCTACCACTATGAAACAACAAATAATTGTCAGCGGTTTAGGCGGGCAGGGCGCGGTGACCCTGTCACGGCTGATAGCCGAAGCGGCCCGGGCCCTGGGCTTGGCGGTCATTACTTCCGAGACCCACGGCATGGCCCAGCGGGGCGGCACGGTCATTTCCATGGTCAAGGCGGGTCCGTTTCGCGGTCCGCTGATCCCGGCCGGATCTGCGGATCTTGGTCTGTTCCTCCATGAGAGAAATCTACCTGTGCACCGGCACTATGTGAAGCCGGCAGGGGTCCTGGTAGTCAACAGTGCCCACCCGGGAGACGACCTGCATCTGGACGCCCTGGGCCTGGCGTCTCACTTGGGCCTGCCTCCGGTGACCGGCAATCTCATCATTCTCGGATTCGCAGCCGAAAAAGGTCTGCTTTTTTGCCAGGATAACCTCCTGAAGGAAATAATTCGGGACAAATCCCCCGAACATTTCCGGGAGGGAAATCTGCGGGCCTTCGAGGAAGGCATCAAAATCGCGGCCGGGTGAGGGCAGGGAGCAAACAGGCATTGAACAAGGAAGTGTTTCGAAGGACACAATTATACGTCCGGCGGCACCTGACGGGCTTGACGGTCATCGGCCTGGCCATTGTTCTATCCCTGACCCCATTGTATATTACCAACCCTTTTACTCTGAGCCTGTTAAATCTCATCGGCCTTTTCGTCATCGTGGTTTTGGGGCTGAACCTCTTCACCGGTTATGCCGGCCAAATATCCCTGGGACACGCGGCCTTTTTCGGATTGGGGGCTTACGGCTCCGCGGTCCTGACCGCGACCTACCAATTGCCGCCCTGGCCCACCATCCTCCTGGTGGCGGGGGTGGTGGCCCTGCTGGCCCTGATCATCGGCGTACCCACCTTGAGATTGCGCGGCCATTATCTGGCCATGGCCACCCTGGGTTTCAATTATGCGGTGCACATCATCTTCGTGCAGTGGGACGAAGTCACCGGCGGCCCCAGCGGCCTGTCGGGCATTCCTGCTCTCAGCCTTGGGGAACTCAGTTTTAATACCGACATGAAGTTCTACTATCTGGTGTGGACCTGTGCCCTCATAGCATTGACCCTGTGCCTCAACCTGGTGCGCACCGGGGTGGGCCGGGGGCTGGCGGCCCTGGCCCAGGACGAGGTGGCCGCGGCCTGCCTGGGGGTGGACGTGCGCCGGGACAAAGTGCGGGTGTTTGTGCTTTCCGCCATCTTCGCTTCGGTAGCCGGAAGCCTTTACGCCCACTATTTCGGCCACGTCAACCCGGACGCGTTCAGCATTTTCAAGTCCCTGGATCTGGTCATCATGGTGGTGATAGGGGGCCTGGGGTCCATCTGGGGAACCCTTTTCGGGGTGAGTTTTGTGGTGATTTTGCCTTACCTGCTGGAATCTCTGGAGAATTACTTCGACATTATTCACGGCCTGATCCTGGTGCTGATTTTGCTGTTTCTGCCCCAGGGTTTTGTCACGGGCTTGTGGGACCAGGTGCGGCTTTATGCCGCCCGCCGGCGGCTGGCCCGGGGTGAGGCCCGGGGTGCTTTATAATAAAGAATA
>CAZLRL010000614.1:0-1599 GCA_964561645.1 uncultured Desulfobacterales bacterium | reverse complement strand
CTTGAGCATCTCCTGCGCCGCCGCGTCTACCGACCGTTTTTCCACGTCAGCCATTTTAACTCCTTTTTTTGCAATTGGTTAAAAGTTGTGAAAATTCTACTATATAGCTATAAACTATTCTATACACGATTATGTTTAAACGTCAATAGAAATTTAAATCAGTTTCCAATAGAAATATTGTTGGCGGGATGGAAGCTAAAACTCTTATCAATTCAAGTGGTTCACTTTTTAGAGAGGAGAGCGCGGGAGGTTTTGTATTAGCTCACCGGTGGCTGGGGTCGATTTGGCGCAGCACCCGAAAACCGATGAAACCGTCGGCCGTGCGGGGCGGGGCGAACTTGCGGGCGGCGCAGCGCAGGTCCCGGGCCCGGGAAAACCAGGAGCCGCCTTTGAGGACACGATAATCCGGCGCCGCGAAGGGGGTGGCGCCACCCAAGGGGGTTTTGTCGTCCGCGCCCCATTCCGAGACATTGCCGGCCATATCAAAGAGGCCGTAGCCGTTGGCGGGAAAAGAGCCCACGGCCGCGGTGAGGCGGAAGCCGTCGTCGTCAAAATCGTCGGGATAATAATTGGCCCGGTAGTGGCCGCCGGCGTTGGGGAGCTCCCGGCCCCAGGGGTAGGGTTCTCCGACCAGGCCGCCCCGGGCCGCGGCCTCCCACTCGGCTTCCCGGGGCAGGCGGTGCACCACGCCGGTTTTTTGGGTGAGCCAGTCACAAAAAGCCCGGGCGTCGTGCCAGTTCACTCCCACCACCGGCTGGGCGGGGGCGTTCAGGGTCTCATCCTGCCAGTAAGGCGGCGGCGGATGGCCGGTGGCCTCCAGGAAGCGGGCGTACTGCTCGTTGGTAGTTTCGGTGGCCGCCAGGTAGAAGGGTGTCAGGGTCACCCGGTGGGGTGTGGGCTCATCGGTGTAGCGCCCGGCCTCATTTAAGGGACTTCCCACCAGGTAGGTGCCGCCGGGGATGCGCAGGAAGCGCAAGCCCTGGGATTCCAAGGTATCCTGGTCCTGGGCCAAGGCGGGGCGGAGACCGATCAGGCCCGCCAGGAACCAGAGGCTCATCAGGAAGATCAAGAAAGTTGATGTTGTCTCAAGATGGAATCGAAGTCGGATCATAATTAGTAGGTGCATGACTGTCGAGGTATGGACGGTTACCTTTCCGGCGCCGTTTCTTCTTTAGGCCGCACGGACTGAACGCATCCAACGAACTGCCCATCTTTCCTTATAGGTATAAGGGTCACAAGAATGGTCTTTCCATAGGGCCTGGATTCATAACGGAAATGCTCTGTCCTCCCCCGCGAGAACTCCTGGAGCATCAAATCAATTTTTTGGTTAGTGGCTGCCTTCTGATGGTGTAAATGAATATCTTGGTCGAGATACTCGGGCTTTCGGTCTAAAATCTCTGCGGAACGCCGATTGTAATATAAGAGAGTTCCTTTGGGGTCGATAATTGTCACCGCCACGTCCAGGCAATCCAGGGCCAGCCTGACCAGTTGCCCCAAAGGACTGGTGCTTTCCCTTTCATCTATGTGTTTAATCCCGTTATTCATGAGCCTCTTGCAAAACTCATCGGAATTGGCCGTCAGGATGAGGTGATGGCAAAG
>CAZLRL010000613.1:0-1602 GCA_964561645.1 uncultured Desulfobacterales bacterium | reverse complement strand
CGTGGGGGTGCATCCCCACGGGGTGGCGGCGCTGAAGCCGGGGGAACTGGAGGCCCTGACGCCCATAGCCGGCCATCCCAAGGTGGTGGCGGTGGGGGAAATCGGCCTGGATTTTTACCGCCGCCGCTCCCCGGAAAAGGTCCAGGAGCATTGGTTCCGGGAGCAACTGGCCTGGGCCCACGGGCTGGGCAAGATCGTGGTGATTCACACCCGGGAGGCCACCGCGGCCACCCTGAAGCTGCTGCGGGAAAACCGCCGGTATCTGCACGGCGGGGTCATGCACTGCTTTCTGGGGAGCTTTGATGAAGCCCGGGCCTTCCTGGATCTGGGCTTCTACCTGTCCATCTCCGGGGTGCTCACCTTTCCCAAGGCGGAGCCCCTGCGCCGGGTGGTCAAGCAACTTCCCCTGGACCGCGTGCTGGTGGAAACCGACTGCCCCTATCTGGCCCCCCAACCCTGGCGGGGCAAGGTGAATGAGCCGGCCTACGTCACGGCCACGGCAGGGACGCTGGCCCAACTGCACGGCCTTACCCCGGAGGAGACGGCCCGCCTTACCTGGGGCAATACCCTGGCGGCCTTTGGCCTGGACGGGGAAGGGGCGGCGGGGGAGAGGCCTGGAGATACAAGTCATTGAAAAATATAGTCTTTTCTCAGGTCAGTTGCGTGGGGTGGGCACTGCCCACCGACTTCTGACCGCTCCTCATGTGAAAAATTCATGACCCAAGTCAGCCAAAATCTGGAAGAAATCAAGCAGCGCCTCCGAAAGGCCGCGCTGGACGCCGATCGCGATCCCGCGGCGGTGCGGCTGGTGGCGGTCACCAAAACCGTGGCCCCGGAGCGCGTTCAGGAGGCCGCGGCCGCGGGGCACACCCTGTTCGGGGAAAACTACGTCCAGGAAGCCCAGCGCAAGGTCGCGGCCCTGGGGCCGGGGGTGACCTGGCACTTTATCGGCCACCTGCAAAGCAATAAGGCCAAGGCCGCGGTGGAAATCTTCGATCTCATTCATTCCGTGGACCGGGTGCGGCTGGCCAAGGGTTTAGAACAAGCCGCGGCCCGGCGGGATAAGGTTCAAAAAATCCTCCTCCAGGTGAACCTGGCGGGAGAAGCCAGCAAATCGGGGACGGCGCCGGAAGCCGCCCGGGATTTACTGAGCCACATCAGCCAGATGCCCCACCTCGAGGTTGTGGGTCTCATGACCATGCCGCCCTGGTTTGATGACCCGGAGCGGGTGCGGCCCTATTTTCGGGCTCTGCGGGAGCTCCGGGACCGCCTCCGGGACCTGGGGCTGGTGGACGGCGAGCTGCCCGAACTGTCCATGGGCATGACCGGTGATTTTGAGGCCGCGGTAGCCGAAGGGGCCACTCTGGTGAGAATCGGCACCGCCATCTTTGGCCAACGTCCGGGCCGGGCTGGCGCTGCCCGCTGAAACCGCGGGGGAGGACGGGACTATGTGGGAATGGCATTATCTTCTGGCCTCGCTGGGTAAACTGGCTCTGGCCGCGGTGCTGGGCGGCGCGGTGGGCTTCGAGCGGGAAGCCCACGGGCAGGCCGCGGGTTTGCGCACCAATATTCTGGTGGCTGTGGGAGCCTGCCTCATGATGC
>CAZLRL010000612.1:0-1603 GCA_964561645.1 uncultured Desulfobacterales bacterium | reverse complement strand
CATGTCATCGGTTAAAAAAATCTGTTTGCATTCATGCGTCTTGTCGATGGTGTACTTTTCGGTCACCACCATGGTGCCCATCATCTCTTCGGTCTCTTCATCCACCAGCAGCACTTCCTGGCCCTCCTTGATGGAGTCGGCTCTGCCTTTGGTGGTGGAGAGGGTGATGGGGATGGGCCAGAAGGTGCCGTCTGCCATCTGGAAATTGTCGCAGACACCCTTCCAGTCTTTGGAACCCATGAAGCCGTCCAGGGGGGTGAAGCCGCCGATGCCCAACATAATGAGGTCGGCCGTTTCCCGGGAAGACATGGTTACTGCGGTCAGTTCCTTGGCCCGCTTCTTTTCTTCGGCCACCTCAGCCGGAGAGAGCAGCAGGGGTTTTAATTTCTTTTCTTTTCCGTGCGGATTTACCAGAGCCATCTATTTTCCTCCTGGAGGACAGAATATTCCCGACAAGCCGTAACTATGCGGAAACGCTAGTGAATTTATTCACATATACTTCCAAGGTTTAAAATTATTAGAAATTAAAGGTAATGTCAATAGAAATTTTTCACAAATCTTTGACTTTAGGAATGATAAGGGGGATCAGGGGGTAAGGGGGAACTCCACCAGGTAACTTACCGTGGCTTCCCGACGGCCCCGCAGAATCACCTCGGGACCGGGCTGGAGGGAAAAATTGCCTTCCACTTCCCGCTGGGTGGCTTCGCTGACCACGATGGCGGCTTCCTCCTGCTTGGCCACTTCCAACAGGCGCGCCGCCACGTTGACCACATCCCCGACGATGGTGAAATCCATGCGTTTGTCGGAGCCGATGTTGCCCAAGATGGCCTCCCCGGAGTTGATGCCCGCCCGCAGCCCCTGAATGGGGGTGGCCCCCTCCTGTTTCAGGGCGTGGAGGCGCTGCTGCATGGCGATGGCGCAGGCCACTGCCTGGCCGGCGGCCCGGGGCACCGGGAGGGGCGCACCGAAGAAGGCCAGGAGGCCATCCCCCAAAAACTTGTCCAGGGTGCCCTGGTGTTCAAAGACCAGGTCCACCATCTGGCTGAAAAAGTGATTGAGCATGTCCACCACTTCCGCGGGGTCCATGGTTTCCGAGATGGAGGTAAAGGACATGATATCCGCGAACAGCACGGTCACATGCCGCCGCTGTCCGCCTAATTGCAGGACCTCCGGGTTTTCCAGGATTTCCTCGACCATGTCCGGGCTGACATAGCGGTTCAAAGTATCCCGCAGCAGGATCCTCTGCTCATACAGGCGCAGGCGGCTCCGCAAGCTCGCCTCGTGGCCCGCTTCCTCCTGCGCGATCTCGTTCAGCAGCCGTTTGAGCTCCGGGTCGTCCGCTTCGTCAGCCAGGGCCAGGTACCGGCGCCGGGCTTCCAGTTCATGGGCAATGGCCAGCTCGATGGCCTGAATGATGTTGAGCTTCATGTCAGCCTCCTCGACCAACTATAACATATATAGCCCACTGTAATATTTTATGATTTGGGAAAGGTCTTTTTAAAACGGAGTATTGTTCCAAGATAGAACAATAAAGGTACTTTCCACAACTTATCTGACACTTTCCTTGAACAGCAGGCCGGCCAATTCCGGCCAGCCGGTGACC
>CAZLRL010000611.1:0-1617 GCA_964561645.1 uncultured Desulfobacterales bacterium | reverse complement strand
ATCGATCCTGGAAAAGGAGAAGGCCACATGCCCGTAGACCTGCCGGAACGGCTGCACTATACGGAAATCCTGGAATTTCTCAAGACCAGCTTCCCCTCGCCCGTGTCCAACCCCATCATGGACGGCTATTTTGTGCACACCCTGTCCCGCTTCCTGGACCGGGTGGACGACCTGAAATCCTCGGTGCCCATCCTGGGGATGGGCCTGGTGGGCCACTACCAGCAGGTCCAGGGGGTGGGCTTCCCCCAGGAGATCAGCTCGGTGGAGGAGGTGACGGGCGAGTTGGTGGACTTCTGCCGGGGTCTGCCTATCTGGGGCCATCCCAACTCCCAGATCAACGTCATCCCCCCGGCCACCATCCCCAGCATCACGGCCATGATGGCCGCGGCCCTCTACAATCCCAACATCATCTGGGACGAATATTCGGCCCGGTTCGCGGAGGCGGAAATCCAGGCCGTGGCCATGCTCTCGGACCTGGTGGGCTATGACCCCAGCCGCTCCGGCGGGGTGTTCACCTTCAGCGGCACGGGCACCATCCTCTACGGAGTGAAATTGGGCCTGGAAAAATATCTGGGGGGCCAAGGCATGGAGGACGGGCTGCGTCAGGACCTGAAGGTGGTGGCCTCCGAGTCCTCCCACTACGCCCGTCTGAATGTCGCCGCCTGGCTGGGCCTGGGCCTGAAAAATCTCATAACCATCCCCAGCACCCGGGACAACGAAATGTCCCTGACCGGCCTGGAAGAGTACCTGCGCCGGGCCTTCGCGGCCGGGGAACAGGTGGCGGTGATCATCGCCACCATGGGGACCACCGACGCGTTCGGGATCGACGATCTGGCCGCGATCGTGCGGCTGCGGGACGAATTGGCCCAGGAATATAATGTCCCACCGCCTCACATCCACGCGGACTCGGTCATCGGCTGGATCTGGTGCGTGTTCCGGGACTATGACTTCGAGGCCAACCCCCTGGGATTTCACGCCCGCACCCTGCGGTCCCTGCAGGACTCCCTCAAGCGCCTCGCTCACCTGGGGCTGGCCGATTCCCTGGGCGTGGATTTTCATAAGACCGGCTACACCCCCTACATCTCCAGCGCCTTTCTGGCCCAGGACCGGGACGACCTGGCCCTGCTGTCCCGGCACCCCGAGGAGATGCCCTACCTGTATCAGTTCGGCCAATACCGCCCCGGCATCTATACCCTGGAGTGCTCCCGGCCGGGCAGCGGCGCGCTGGCGGCTCTGGCCAACATACATCTGCTGGGCAAGCAAGGGTTCCGGGTGCTCATCGGCCACATCGTGGAAATGGCGGCCATGCTGCGGGAGCGCCTGGAGGCCCATCCCTTTATCGAGGTGCTGAACGACTTCAATTTCGGCCCGGTCACCCTGTTTAGGGTTTATCCCGAAGGGGTGAAGGCCAAGGAGGCCTTCCAGCGGGAGGCGAGCGATCCTGCCTACCGGGAGGAGCTCGAGGCCCACAACGATTACAACCGGCGCATCTTTCAGCTGGTGCACGACCGGGCCCTGGCGGGGGAGGGGGTGCTGTTGTCCTGGACCACCGCGTACCGCCACGCCGACTACGACGGCGAGGCAGGGCCGCCCATCGCGGCGCTGAAATCCTTCATC
>CAZLRL010000610.1:0-1623 GCA_964561645.1 uncultured Desulfobacterales bacterium | reverse complement strand
CCATTTCCCAGCCGGAAAAATTTTCATCCATGTAAAACAGCAGGCGCAGCTGGCCGTATTTTTCAATCCGCTCCTCCAAGGCCGGGATGAAAATCTCCTGGTAATCCTGGTCGGTGAGCTTGGCGGTGGCCCTGACGCCCAGCACCTTGCCGTCGCTGTCTGCCAGTATTTCGAACATGATCGCCTCCTAAAAAAAGTTCAAGGTTCAAGGCCTCACCTCCTGAAGGAAGGATGCGCGGCCTGGCGACCGAGCCGCACCCGTTCTCTCCGGATGGGAAGCAGTGGGTTCTTCCCATCCGGGGAGGCATATCGGGTGGGTCGGAAATGCGGTTGGAAAGGCTTAATAGGTGGACCGAAACCAGCCGGTCTGCTTGTTCACCTGTAATTTATCCACCAGGGAGCCTTCTTTGGTGACGATTTCCACCTCATAGGCGCCGTCTTTTTCCCTGACTTTGCCGACCTTCAGATTAGGGTTGCCGCTGAGCTGCTGCTCCACCATGGCCTCTCAGTTGTACCTAACGTTCCGGATAGACTATAAAATTACCTCTCCCCTTGAAAGGGGAGAGGGTCAGGGTGAGGGGTTGAAAAATATTGCCCCCCTCACGCCAGCCCTCTCCCCCCGCTGGGGGGAGAGGGAGTACTACTCGGCCGCCTTTCTGATCCAGTGGTCCATTGCACGATTCCAGGGACGCATGAAGCAAGGATTTTCGCTGGTAGTCGGTTTTCCCTACCGGACGGCACTGGGTTGGCGCGGGTTTAGAGATCCCCGGCCCGGCCCTCCACCACGTAGAGGGTTACCGGTTCGCTGATGCCCTTGAGTTCGGCCTCAAAGGTTTTTGTGACCGCCAGGACGTTTTCGACGTGGTGCAAGACGGCGTCGGAAATCACCACTTCGCCCTGGTGGGCCTGGCCCTGGATGCGGTGGGTGAGGTTCACGGCCGCGCCGATGATGCCGTATTTGGCCCGGGATTCCGAACCGATATTGCCCACCACCACCTTGCCGGCGTGCAGGCCGATGCCCATGTAGAGGGGAGGGGCGTCGGGCTCGGCCGCGTTTTCCGCGGCCATGGCCGCCTGCATCTTGAGGGCGCAGCGCACCGCCTGGTTGGCCGTGGGTTCCAGGGGGCGGTCCAGGGGATCGAAAAAGGCCAGGATGGCGTCGCCCAGGAAGTCCACGATGATGCCGCGATGCGCCTGGATGACCTCGATCATGCGGGAAAAGTGGCGGTTGACCAGATGGATGGTGGCCTCGGGGCTCAGGGTTTCGGCCAGGGGGGTAAAATCCCGCACATCCGCGAACAGGATGACCACTTCGCGCTTTTGTCCGCCCAGGCGGGCCGCTTCCGGGTGCTTGAGGAGTTCCCGGGCGATTTCCGGGTCCACGTAGCGTCCGAAGGTGTTGCTGATGAAATCCCGCTCTTTGAGGCCGGCCACCATGTCGTTGAAGCTTTGCTTCAGAAGTCCGATCTCATCCCGCCGGTTGACGGGCAGGGGGTCGCCGTAATGCCCCCGGGCCACTTCCCGGGCCCGGTGGGCGATGTTGCGGATGGCGGCCACCGTGGGGGAGACTCCCAGCCGCATGAGCACCAGGATGACGGCCAGCGCCAGCCCCAGCCCCAGGGC
>CAZLRL010000609.1:0-1623 GCA_964561645.1 uncultured Desulfobacterales bacterium | reverse complement strand
TTCGGACGGATCAAGCCCAGACGGAATTTTGATCTCGAAGGTGGGTGGGGGGCCTGGGAAGTGGCCTTCCGCTACTCTTATCTCAACTTCAATTCAAGGGTCAGTTCCGATCCTACCCCGCCGGCCCCAGGGGTGGCCAGAGTAGGCGTTCGAGGAGGCATTGAAAACAACTTTACGGCGGCCCTGAACTGGTACCCCACTCCCAATACCCGGTGGATGTTAAACTATATCTATGCCGACATCGATAATCTCCGGGTCACGCCGCTGCTCCCGGCCTACAATACGAATTTTAATAAAGGCCCCCTGCACATTGTCCAAACCCGCTTTCAGATCGATTTCTAAGGTCTGAACGGAGCCTCCGCCAGGGCAGGGTCGAAAACGACTCTGCCCTGGTTTTCTGTTTCTTTCTTGAAAAGTTCAAATTCATTTAGGGTGCGCACTGCGCACCATCAAGGCTCTACCCAAAAGGTTTAGGAATGCACCGGTGAGGACACCTGTGCCACCCAGGCCTTTTCATGGTTTTGAGAGAGCCGTAGTCTCATGAGCGACTGTTTTATCATTAATATTTATTAGATTCTTCGTCGGTTCCTCCCCGACGATTTTCCTCGAAGTTTGTGGACCAGCATGATAGCCATTTTGTAATGAAATTTTTCATGGACTTCCAAAGTTAACCCATGCAAGCAACTACAATGACTTTCCATTTAATTAGTTCTTGAAATGACTTGTAGTCTTTTCAAGGACGGCTTGGAGGACAAAATCCCCCGAAATAATTAGCTCCGGCGGGATTGCCTTTGTTGCCCGCCGACTTATCTTTTACTAATTAATCCTGGTTTTTTTGTCGCCCAATAAGGCCTTATAAGAGGAAAAGCCGGGGCCCCGGTCCCGGCCCTTTCCTCCCTGACCGGCCCATCTTCTCCATTCCCGGGCTGAAGGGAAGGTGTTATGAACGAACCCGTTGCCTTAAGCGAAAACATCTACTGGGTGGGTGTCAACGACTACGAGACCCAGTTATTCGAGGGCTTGTGGCCGCTGCCCCGGGGCATCAGCTATAATAGCTACCTCATCGTGGACGACAAGGTGGCTCTCATCGACGCGGTCAAACAATTCTTCCTGCCCGACCTGCTGGAAAAAATCGACCGGCTTTTGCCCCCGGGCCAAAGCCTCGATTACCTGATCATCAACCACATGGAGCCCGACCATACCGGCAGCCTCAAACTCTTCCCCCAGCTATTTCCCCGGATGAAGATCGTGGGCAACAAAAAAACCGCCGGTTTTCTGGAATCCTATTACGGCCTCACCGAGCCCGTGGTCGTGGTGGAGGAAGGGGAGGTCCTGGATCTGGGGCAGCATAAACTGACCTTCTACATCACCCCCATGGTCCACTGGCCCGAGACCATGATGACCCACGAAACCACCACCAAGATTCTGTTTACCGGGGACGCGTTCGGGGGTTTCGGGGCCCTGGAGGGGGGAATTTTCGATGACGAAATCAATCCCGAATATTTCGACTACGAGACCCGGCGCTATTTTGCCAACGTCATCGGCAAATTCAGCCCCATGGTGCAAAAAGCCATCGGCCGCCTCAAGGACGTGGACATCGGCACCGTCGCTTCGGCCCACGGT
>CAZLRL010000608.1:0-1623 GCA_964561645.1 uncultured Desulfobacterales bacterium | reverse complement strand
CGTGCCCGGGCGCAGGCTAAAGCCTGCGGCTACATTTTTATTGCCGATAGATTGCAACTCAGTATTAATCAGGGCCCAGCCGCCCGGGCCTGGTCCAGGGTCTGGGTCACTTCCTGCTTGTTCAGGCGCTTGCTGCCGGGAAGCAATTCTATGTTGATATCGCCGAAGGCCAACACCTTGGTCCAGGCCTTGGTGGGCACCCCCTCGGAGTCCAGATAGGCGTAGACCTGGCTGCGTTCTCCCTTGAAGATCCGGTTGTCCAACTCCAGCATGATCTTGCGGCCCTGGGGCGACTTATCTCCCACCCGCAGCACGATCTCGTCCGGTTCGGGATAGGGAATACCCTGAAATTTCAGGGTTTCGCCCCCCTTGCTGCCCAGGGGCTTGCCCGCCAGGCGGCGGTTATAAAAAAAGGTCAAAGGATCATACATGGTGCCCTTGAGTTTGCCTTCCCACTTTTTGGTCAGCTTATTGTCTTTATCCGACTTCCAGAGCTCCACCTTGTTGTTGGCGTAGTCGAAGCGGTATTCCATCAACTTGTTTTTGCCCCGTTTTTGGGAGATTTCCCGGTACACCAGGGGCTGGAGCTTTCCCTGGGAATATTTCATCTCCGTGGACAGGGCGCCGCCCCAATTGCCGGTGACCAGGGACAGAAAACCCTGGGTGCTCCCGGTTAACTCGGCCAGGTAGCGCCCCGGCGCGATCTCCTGGAAGATCATTTTGGCGTTGAGCGCCTCCCGCCAAACCCAGACGTCCACCCGGTACTGCAATTCCTCCAGGACCTTGCCCGCCGGCGGACAGTAAGAGGGGGCCGGGGTGGCGGCCGGGACCAACTCCGGGGACGTGAAGGGCAAAAATATCAGAAGCACCAGGGCCCATACCAGAATCAGGCGCGTCCAGCCGGCAGGGGGCCTGGTTATTGATCTTCCAAACTGTGATGCATTTTTTGCCATTTTTGCCATAAATGTATGCTTTAGAGTCCGGTGTGGCCTTACCTTTGGACTCTAATCAAGGGTGGCCTGTTAAGGATTAGTCCTCGGTCACCTCTTCAGGATCCTCTTCAAAATCCTCGTCTTCGTCCAGTCCCTGGGCCTGGGCCTGGCGCCAGTCGGCCAGGATTTCCCGGGCCCGGCTTTCATCTTCCCAAAAGACGATCAGCCGCACGCCCCCGAGGTATTGCAGGGGCGGATAGGTACCGCCGGCGTCGTCCGCCGACACAAAGGCCTGGATGCCCTCGGATTCGAGGAGCCCCGCGGCCATTTCCGCTTCCAAGCGGGTGGAGAATTTTTCCACCACCACGGCATCATCCTGGGTCACGTGATACCTCGCGTTCAACAAAATGTAGGGTGGACACCGCCCACCTAAAAATCCAGTTAATGTAGGGCGGGCAGTGCCCGCCGCTTCCGAATCACTTATTAGAACTAGGCCGCAAGCACGAGAGAGAGAATCCTTTCTGTAGGGTGCGTCTTACGCACCACCGCTGGTCCCGGTGCTTCAAAGTTGGCGCGTGAGACGCGCCCTACGTCATTTCCCTCATAAGACTGCGCTTCTCGAAACAATTCTCTGGTTCAATCAGACTTCGTGCCGCGTTGGCCTTTTCGGCGGGCGCCGGGATCCGAATCC
>CAZLRL010000607.1:0-1627 GCA_964561645.1 uncultured Desulfobacterales bacterium | reverse complement strand
CCCGGCATTGGCCTTCTTGGCCAGGCGGGACAGGCGCAGCTCCACGTTGGGCCCCGCGAAGGGGTTGGCCGCGGCGCCGATGAACATCTGGGGCTTGGCCTGAAATTCGTGGCCGCCGATGAGCCGCCCCTCGTCCCGCATCATCCGCACCGTCTGGATGAGCTGGATGGAGTCCAGGTCGAAGACGTTCACACAATTGGCATGATCGCCGAAATGCTGGTGGTCGCCGGTGAGGCAGAGGATGTTGTTGATTCCGAAGGAAGCCGCGCCCAGGATGTCGCTCTGGAGGGCAATGCGGTTTCGGTCCCGGGTCACCATCTGCAAGACCGGCTCCAGGCCCATGAGCTTGAGGCGGATGCACGAGGCCAGGGAGCACAGGCGGCACACCGAGGTCTGGTTGTCGGTGACATTGATGGCATCCACATAGTCCTTGATGAGATGGCCTTTTTCTTCAATGACCTTGCCGTCGGCGCTTCGGGGCGGCCCCACCTCCGAGGTGACCGCGAAGTGGCCCCCTTGGAGGATCTTTTGCAGCTTGCTGGGGGTACTGAATTCCATGTAGCTCATATCCGTAAGTCCTCTCTCATGATCTTGCGGATGCCGCCGTCCCGGCTGGTGGTCCAATCCTTGGGATCCACGGGATTTTCAAACCGATCCAACTGTCCCAGGGTTTTGAGCCGGTCGTAGATCAACTGCCAGCCGCAGGGCATCTCGGGGCTGACTTCGCATTTGCCGGCCTCGGAGCCCCCGCAGGGTCCGTTCAGCATGCGCTTGGAGCACCGGGCGATGGGGCAGATGCCGCCGGTGTCCGCCAGGATGCAGCGACCGCAGGCCTGGCAGCGCTCGGTGTACCAACCCCGCTCTTCGGTGACCCCGATGAAGCAGGTGTCCACCCCGGGGAAGACCACTTTGTCCTTGTACATATCCACCACGAACTGGGCCCCGGCGCCGCAGGCCAGGGACACCACCACGTCGTAGTTGTCGATCGTGTCCCTGAGCAGGCCCACGTACTCCTTGTCGCACTGCCGGGTCAGGGTGGTCTCGTCGATTACCTTGTTTGGGCCCGCCTGGGTGAAATGCAGGCGCAAAGCCGAGCCCAGGACCTTGGTTTCCTTCAGGCCCCCGGCTTCGCAGACGGTGACGCAGCCGTCGCATCCGGCCAGCAGAATTTTGTCAAAATCCTGCACCATATGAATAATTTCTTCCAACGGTTTTCCCACGGCCCTGATCATGCGGCCACCTCCCCCTGGACTCCTCCACCCTTGGCGACCCGGATAGGGCTGGGGCCCAAGTCTCGAATTTTCTGATCCATTTCCCGCGCAATTTCCGCAAACCTGCCGCCTTGGCCGGCGGACAGGTTGTACATCTCCAACCGGTCGCCGCCGATGCCCACCTGATCCAGGATTTCCTTCACCCGGGTGACTCGCCGCTTGGCGTGGAGATTGCCCTCGATGAAATGGCAGTCGCCCTCCAGGCAGCCGGCCACAAAAACGCCGTCCGCGCCCTCTTCGAAGGCCGTCAGCAGGTGCAGGATGTCCACCTTGCCGGTGCAGGGCACCTGGATGATGCGGACATCCGGGGGATATTGCAGTCTCATCGAACCTGCCAGGTCCGCCGCGGAATATGC
>CAZLRL010000606.1:0-1628 GCA_964561645.1 uncultured Desulfobacterales bacterium | reverse complement strand
GCGCACGCCCCGGGGCCGGGTGGCCACCAGCCTGGCTCTGGATTATTTAGGGAAGATAGCCTCGAAAGCAACCCATCCCAAGCTTTTCTGAGTTTTATACGGGCTGGAAGTTTGTGTACCGAGTTTTCGGACCACCGCCCATTTAAACCAATTTGGATCGGAAAAGAATGTATCCGCAGGCTTTAGCCTGCGCCCGGACAGGCGAGACGCCTGTGCCACCAGGCCTTGCCGTGATTTTGAGGGAGCCGTGGCTAAGGAGCGACTGCTCTTAATATGCCTGACGTAGGGCGCGTCTTACGCGCCAAAAATGGTGCGTGGAAACGCACCCCCCCTTACCTGGTGGGCGGTCGTTCCTGGCGGCCTGGGGCTTTGGCGGGCACGGAGGCCCGCCCCACCAAAATTTTTCCATTTAAATGTAGGGCGGGCACTGCCCGCCGAGTCCTAATTGCTTAACAGAACTATATGCCCTTGGTGGCCGCGAGGTTCACCAGAATAAAGAATGGTGGGCAGAGCCCACCCTGATATCACGCGCTCACCGCCCAATGTATTGCACGAAGATCAAGTTCCCTACCAAACCGGGATCGCAGGTTTTCAGCCTGTGGTGATGCACAGGCAAGATGCCTGTGCTCCCGTTCCAGCGGGCTGGAAAGGAAATTTCCGGCACGGGATCGCAGGCGAGAAGCCTGCGCTACGTTCCCATGGCCCCCCAGGCCCACCGTTAAAAAATCGGCCCAAAAATGTTATCCTAAAAAAAAATCAGGAAGATTATGGGACAGTGCCGACAGTGCGGGGGTGAAAGTCAGGCCATTTCTTCTCGGCTGGGATACTGCGCTGCCTGCATCCGCGGCCACTTCGACCAGGTGTGGCCGACCATCCAGGACCTGCACCGCCAGAGCCGCCAGTTTTTCAACCTGCCCCTGGAACCGCCCCGGGACCCGGAAGGGAAAACCTGCACCCTGTGTTTCCACGCCTGCCAGATCCCGGAAGGCGGGGTGGGTTTCTGCGGGGCCCGGCGGGTGGAAGACGGCCAGCTCCGAGGCGGCAACCCGGCGGGGGCGGGTTTGAGTTTTTACTACGATCCCCTGCCCACCAACTGCGTGGCCGACTGGTTCTGCCCCGGAGGCACGGGCCGGGGGTACCCCAAATACGCCTGCAAAGACGGCCCGGAGCGGGGCTACGTCAACCTGGCGGTGTTTTACCACGCCTGCAACTTCAACTGCCTGTTCTGTCAGAACTGGACTTTCAAGAAATCCACCTTTGCCAAAGAGCGGGTGAGCGCCAGAGACCTGGCCCGGGCCGCGCATAAGGCCACCGCCTGCATCTGTTATTTCGGCGGCGACCCCACACCCCAGTTGCCCCACGCTCTGGCCGCGTCCAGGATGGCTGTGGCCGCGGCCCAAAAAGCCGGGCGCCGCGTCCGGATCTGCTGGGAGACCAACGGCGCCATGCAGACCGCCTGGCTTAAGCCGCTGGTGGACAGTTCCCTGGCCAACGGCGGCATCATTAAGTTCGACCTGAAGACCTTCAGTGAAGAAATGCACCTGGCTTTGACCGGGGTGAGCAACAGCCAGACCCTGAAAAACTTCGCGGCCCTGGCCGCCCGGATACTGGAGCGGCCGGAGGTGCCC
>CAZLRL010000605.1:0-1637 GCA_964561645.1 uncultured Desulfobacterales bacterium | reverse complement strand
GAAGCCTGCGGCTACATTTTGCAAGAAGCTCAGGAGTTAAGGGCATAATCGGTTTCCAGAAAATCTAGGGTGCACACCGCGCCCCATTAATTGCTCCAATGAACCAATGAAAACTTCTCCTTCGAGGGCAGACAAGCTCCACTTCCGACTCTGCACAATCCAGACGCCTGTGCCACCGGGCTTTTCTTTATTTCGAGAGAACCGCAGGCTTATGAGCCCCTGCTGAGAAAAGTTGGAGAACGAAGGCTATCCAGGAAAAGCCCAACCAGCCCTTTTTTCTGAGGGCTTGGCGGGGCGACAGGAGACTTGAATGATGGCAGCAAGTTACACAGTGGAGCAAAAGATGGTCGATGGTTTCCCCGCTCTGCGGCTCGTTTCCCCCCAGGAGTTCGCGGCCACCTACGTGCCTGCCGCCGGCATGGTCTGTTGTTCCCTCACCCACCGGGGGGAGGAGCTTTTGGGTCAACGCAAGGGACTCAAACACTATGCTGCCACCGGCTCCACCATGGGCATACCTGTGCTCCATCCCTGGGCCAACCGCCTCAGTCGCCCGGGCTATGAGATCGGGGGTAAAAGGATAGACTTTCCTCCGGATTCCCCTTTGCTGCACTTCGATGGCAACGGCTTGCCCATACATGGACTGGTGGGGGGCTGTCCGGATTGGCAGATCAGGGAGCAGGCGGCTGACCAGGATGCGGCGCGCTTGACTGCACGTCTGGATCTCACCAACAAGCCCGAGTTTCTGGCCCTGTTTCCTTTTCCTCACTTCCTCGAGCTTGAAGTTGTTGTACAAAATACCACGCTGGCGGTGGCGACCACGGTCCGGCCGGCCACCGACGCGGCCGTTCCCGTGGCCTTCGGGTATCATCCCTATTTCACCTTGCCCGCTGTCCCCCGCCAGGCCTGGGAGATCGACCTCCCGGCCCGACGCCGCCTGATCCTGGACGAAAAAGCCTTGCCTACCGGGGAGACGGAACCTGGACCGCCGTTTTCCGGGGCCCTGGGCAGCCGCGTGTACGATGACCTTTATATGGACATGGCGCCCCAACCCATATTTCGTCTCCAGGGTGCCGGCCGCACGGTGACGGTCTCCTTCGGCGAGGGCTATCGGTTTGCCCAGGTCTATGCGCCGGGCGAGGATGAGGTGATTTGTTTCGAGCCCATGACCGCGCCCATCAACCCCTTCGATGCCGGCGATTTTGCCTGGGCCCAGCCGGGCGATCTTTTCACGGCCTCTTTTGAAATTTCGGTGGCCGGGCGCTGATCTCTGAGGCCGAACCAGAAAATTTTAACCCGGGCTTTGGGCCTTCTGGTGTCTTCGTGCCTGCCAGCAAAAAAGGGGTTGCGGCTTTGAGGGCCAAAACCCTGGTATTTTTCCTTTACCCTGAGCCTGGCACTGGGTCTTAGGAAATTTGCCAGCGCGGCTGTAGGGGCAGGGTCTCCCTGCCCCTGGGCTGGACCACTCTTCCTTGGGGCGGGGAGACCCCGCCCCTGCACCAAAGTGACCTCATCTCATTTAAGGAACAATATTGGACCGCCTAGTACCACGTAACATTGCTATTTTCGTATAATGCGGTATAAGCGGGCAAATTCCCAGGGGGAGGGATTTGCCATGAAACCGCGCTATCGGGTGACGT
>CAZLRL010000604.1:0-1639 GCA_964561645.1 uncultured Desulfobacterales bacterium | reverse complement strand
CGGTTTGACCTCCTCGCCCTGGCCCGCGGCCCATCAGATCCTGGCCGACCTGGCCTTGTTTTGCTAACGACATCAACCAGTTAAATTACGACCAAATAAAAAAATCGGAGTTGACACATGACCTCATCGGCAGGCAAAAATCCCCAGGTGCTCCTGGAAACCACCCGGGGCAACATCAAGCTGGAACTCTATCCCGACAAGGCCCCGGTCACGGTGGAAAATTTCCTCACTTATGTGCGGGAGGGCTTTTATGACGGCCTCATTTTTCACCGCATCATTTCCAATGCCATAGTCCAGGCCGGCGGGCATACGCCGGGCATGGTTTACCAGGAGCCCACCCACCCCACCATCAAAAATGAAGCCGACAACGGGCTTGCCAACGAACGGGGCACCATTGCCATGGCCCGGGCCTACCCCATCGACAGCGCCTCGGCCCAGTTCTTCATTAGTGTGGTGGACAACCCGGAACTCGATTATAAGGGTCCGGAGCCCCAAGATTTCGGGTACGCGGTCTTCGGCCGGGTCATCGGCGGCATGGAGGTAGTGGACAAGCTGACCTGGATACCTACCGGGCCGGTGGGCGAGCACCGCAACGTCCCCCAGGAGAACATCGTCATCAACAAGGCGGTGGTGCTGGAGGATTGAGGCCCGGAGTTTCCCATGCGTCTCAAGATCGTCGGCGGCCGTGTTTTTGATCCCGCCCAGGGCTGGCGGGGGGAGACCCGGGACCTGTATGTCGACGGGGACCGCCTCGTCTCTCGGCTGTCCCACGTGGACACGGTCATCGAAGCCCGGGGCCGGGCCGTGGTCCCCGGCGGCCTCGACCTCAGGGGACAGGTGGCCACCTTCGGGCTGAATTTCCTGCGCCTCTGGGGTCTGGTTCCCAATCATGGTCGGCTCGGGGAGCTTTACGCCCTGCAGGGCTATACCCATGTACACGAACCCTTTCTGACCCTGGCCACGGCCGGCTATGTGCATCGCGAGCTTGCGGCCCTGCCGGTAGTGGACGTCTCCGCCTCCCTGGTGGTCAACCTGAGGGACCTGGACCTGGTGCTCAAAGATACAGAGCGACTGGCGGAAGTGGCCGAAACCCTGCGTTTTTTTCAGGAAAAGACCCGCACTTTGAATTTCCGGATCATGGAACCCTGGGTGCGGCACCGGCAGGAGTTCTACCGCTACCGCACCCTGCCCCTGGCCGAGACCCTGGAGGTCCTGACCCGGCTGGCCGGGGAGCTCGACACCACCCTGATGCTGGAGGCCTCCCCGGAGGTCCTGGAAACTACCTTGCCGGACCCCCGGGCCTTCCACCTGTCCGCGCTGGGCCCGGCCCTCGCCACCGATGCACTGGTGGACGCGGCCCTGGCCCACCTGGAGCGGGGGACCCCTGCTGACCTGGGGTTCATCTGGCCCGACCAAATTCCCGGCGGCAACGGCATCCCCGTCCACATGGACCTGGGGCTGTCGCGGCCCCTGTCCCTGAAGCCCGAGGCCGGAAGAGAGCCAGCCCGCCGGGCCCTGCTCCTGGCCCTGGCCGGGGAAACCGCTTCGGCCGCTTTTTCGGGCGCCGGCGCGGTCCTGGCCCCGATGGAGCATTATCCGGATTTTTGTGTCTGGCTGGGGGACCGAGAGATTCGGCAGG
>CAZLRL010000603.1:0-1641 GCA_964561645.1 uncultured Desulfobacterales bacterium | reverse complement strand
AACCCCTTGATTTTCTTGGTAGGCGGTGTAGGATTTGAACCTACGACTTCCACCGTGTGAGGATGGCACTCTACCCCTGAGTTAACCGCCCACTTAATCCATTTTTACTCTATTTTATAGGCAAAATTCCCGGGCTTGACAAGTCTTTTGTTGACCGACCCGGTTTTGGTTCTTAAGGCCCGGGAACCGCGGGGTCAAGACAAATTTCTCCGCTACCTCCGTTAATGCCCCCCAGAGCTTCACGCAAAAAACCCGCTCTTTCTGCTACTTTTTCGCCGGGTTGGCCCGCTCCTCCTCCACCCTGACGCTCAAAGTTTGATAATGATGATCCACCAGCAGGGAGGTGATCACGTGTTCCCCCTCTCTCAAGGTGGAAATGACCTCGATGGCGTGGGGCACCCCTTTCTCATCGGCAAAATTGATGCGCTCCCCGGACTTGAAGGCCCCTTTGCGGAACCAGATTTCCGGGGGCAAAAGCCAGGTTTTGCCATAGGTATCTTCGAACTGGAAATAGGCCAGGGTATCGAAGGGAAACTGGAGATAAAGGGACAGATCGGCGTCGGTAATCTCCCGCCCCAGCCGCGCGGCCAGGCGGGTGTGCTCCAGGTCCAGGTCCACCACCGCAGGTTTCATCAGCCCCGTTTCCTCCCGGAGGATGTCGTGCCACGACTTGCCGTCGCTGCGTTGGTATTCCAGGACCTTCTGGCAGATCCAGTCCTCGGGCTCGTAAAACGGCAGGGGCCCATAGCGCCCCAGGATCAGGTTTTGCAAATCCAGGGAAGGTCGCTCATAGCGCCCGAACAGGACGTTGTTCACCGCGGTGGTCCACAGGATCTGGGATCCGGGCGTCACCGACCACCAGTTCCCCAGCTCGGCCTGCACCTGGCCCAATTCCTGGAAAATTTCCGGCATGCGCCCCAGCAACCCGGCCCGGTCCGCCTGTTCATAGGCCGTGCCCACCGCGCCGCCGGTGAGCTTGTAGTGGGCCACCGTGGGGTCATGGCCCCGGAAGGGATTTTCAAAGGGTTCGTAAATCTTGCGTTCCTGGCGCAGCAGGTCGGAGCTCTTCAGCAGGGCCTGAATACTGATGCCCACGGCCCTTTTGCCGTAATCCCGCAGGTTCTGGATCAGGGTGAGCGCCGGCGCCTGCCCGTACACCGAGCCGTAGCCGTGATCCGACACGTCGCATAATTTGGCCCCCGCCAGGACCGCGGCGGTCATGCGGCCGACGTCGTTGCCGTCCGTGTTGCAGCCGTGGTAGTGGAGGATTATGCCGGGGAAGGCGGCGGTAATGGCCTCCACCAGGTGGCCCAGGCGCTTGGGGGTCCCCAAGCCGGCAAAATTCTTGATGGACACGATGACGTCCGGGCCGGTGACCTCGAGGATTTCCCCCACCTTGTCCGCATAGTACTCATCGGTGTGCTCGTCGCCGGTGGAAAAGCAGACGCTGGGCATGAGCAGGCGCCCGGCCTTTTGCACTTCCTCAAACACCGGCACCATGTTGGGCACATGGTTAAGAAAGTCGTACACCCGCCAGACGTCCACCAGCTTGGCGAACTCCCGCACCGTGAGCCGGATGACGTTTTCCGGGTAATGGCGGTAGCCGAAGAGGTTGGCGCCCCGGCAGACGGTGGTCAGCAA
>CAZLRL010000602.1:0-1644 GCA_964561645.1 uncultured Desulfobacterales bacterium | reverse complement strand
GATGTAACTAATGGATATTCTTGTTTCTTTTTACAGAAAACCGAAAACCGAAAACGGTATTAGACTTTGAACCTTGAACCTTGAACCTTGAACTTCTCTTAAATAAAAAAGGCCGGAAGCACACGCTCCCGACCCTTTCTTAAACCAACCTGCAAAACAGCCCTTACCCGCTCTTGACCTCGATGCGGCGGGGCTTGGCCTTCTCGGCCTTGGGCAAGGTCAGCGTCAGCACGCCGTTTTTGACCGTGGCCTCGATCCTGTCCTTATCGATGAGCTCACCCACCTGGAATTCCCGGTAATAATCGCCGATGGCGTATTCTTGGGACAGGAGGGTCTCCTTTTCGGGCGGCGGGCTCACCTGTCCATGAATGGTCAAGACATTTTCCTTCAGGTCCAGGGTGACCCCGTCGCCCTTGACCCCGGGCATGTCGGCCACCAGCACCAGGGCCTGGGGAGTCTCGAAAATATCCACCGCGGGGAGGAAAACCCGTCCGGGCCGCACCCGTTCCCCTTTGGTCGGGGCCTCTTCTTTCACCTGAGGTTTGAGTTCCTGATCAGTCATATCTTCCTCCTTAGCCGCTCTTCACCGTGATCTGCCGGGGTTTGACTTCCTCCGGCTTGGCGAGCGTGATGGTCAGAATGCCGTCTTTGGACGCGGCTTCCACTTTATTGGGGTCGATCTGCGCCGGCAGCCGCAGTATGCGGCGGAAAAAGCCGGACTCCCGCTCCCGCCGATGATAATTGACATTTTTCTCTTCCGCGCCGACCTTCCGCTGGCCCCTGAGGATCAGCTGCTGGTCCTGCACGGTCATCTCCAGATCCTCGGGATTGACGCCCGGCAGCTCGGCCCGCACATAAATATGGTCCTGATCTTCCGAGATGTTGAGCAAGGGATAGACTCCCACCCGGCGAGGGACCCGCTCCGCCCCGGCCATACTTTGGGACAGGCGGTCCATCTGGCGCTGGATGCGCTCCAGCTCCTGAAAGGGGTTGTAGTCAAAGAAGATAGGCATATATATTATCCTCCTTATATCAGATAGTTATGCGATTCCATCTATCAAAATAAGCAGCACTTTCAGACTGTCAAGTCACGGCCTTGGAAAAAAAAGCAAATTTGTCTACATTTAAGCTGGGCCCATTTTCGAGATCAGGAGGTCGACGTGAATTTTCCCTGGGAGCAGATCGACTGGGTGCTGCTGGACATGGACGGCACCCTGCTGGATAAATATTTTGACGATTATTTCTGGGAAACCCTGGTGCCCCAGGAGTTCGCCCGCCAACAAGGGCTCAGCCTGGACGCGGCCAAAAGCCAGGTCTATGCCCGCTACGAGCGGGAGCTGGGCACCCTCAACTGGACGGACATCGATTTCTGGTCCCGGGAATTGGACCTGGACATCCCGGCCCTGAAGGTGTCCATCCGCCACCTCATCGAGGTGCATCCGGATACGGAAGATTTTTTGAAATTTTTGCGCCAGAACAAAAAACGGGTCACCCTGGTGACCAACGCCCACTGGAAGACCCTGGACCTGAAGATGAATCACGTGGGGCTTTTGGGCTACTTCGACGAGGTGATCTCATCCTTTGACCTGGGCGCGCCCAAGGAAGAATTGAGATTTTGGGAAATCCTGGAAAACCGCCTCGGCT
>CAZLRL010000601.1:0-1647 GCA_964561645.1 uncultured Desulfobacterales bacterium | reverse complement strand
CTGGATGTCAAAATCAAAGCCGCTGTCCATGATGTTTTTCCCCAACAGCCCCAGGGACCGGGCCTGTTCGAGGGCAATCTGGAGGTGCCGGACCGCGACGGGATACTCCATGCGCACATAGATAAAACCCTGGGTAGCGCCCATGGCGTAGGCCCCCAGGATCATGCCCTCGAGCACCGCGTGGGGGTCGCCTTCCATGATGGTGCGGTCCATGAAGGCGCCGGGGTCGCCTTCGTCGCCGTTGCCCACGATGTACATGGGGCCCGGGTTTTTGCGCAGGTTGTCCGCGGCGATGCGCCATTTGCGCCCGGAGGGGAAGCCCCCGCCGCCCCGGCCCCGGAGACCGGACTGTTCCACCGCGTCGATGACCTCATCCGGACTCATGGTGGCCAGGGCCTTGGCCAGGGCCTGGTAGCCGCCCACGGCGATGGTGTCCCGAATGTCGGTGGGGTCGATCTTGCCGATGTTCTTGAGGACAATACGCTGCTGGTGCTTGTAAAAGGGAATCTCGTGATCGTGGACTATGTGTTCCCCGGTGCGGGGCTCCACGTAGAGCAGGCGGTCCACGGGGTTGCCCTCGATCAAGGTGGTCTGGACAATTTCTTCCGCGTCAGAGGGCTTGACTAACTGATAGAACAGTCCGGACGGCTGTAAAATCACCAGCGGTCCCCGGGAGCAAAAGCCGTGGCAGCCGGTAATCTTGATTTCCGGCACCACCTGGGCGTCGAGGCCGGCCCGGGCGATGGCCTGGCGCAGCGCGTCTCCCACTTTGGGGCTGCCGTTGGCCAGACACCCGGTGCCGTGGCAGACGATCAGCACCGGCCGATTGGGATCGCGCTCAGCCAGGATTTGCTGCTGATAAGCCGTCAGGTCCGCGGGGGAACTTATTCTGAATTCTTCTGTTTGCATCGCTACTTGTGCCATAGCTGCATCCTTTCACCCGGCCTTTACTCGGCCAGACCTTTTAACAACTTGTTCAGTTTGCGAAAGGTGGTTTTGGGTTGATATTCCTCATCGATAACAACCACCGGAGCCAGGGCACAGGCGCCCACGCAGTTGACCGTATCCAGGGTGAACCTGAGGTCCCCGGTGGTCTGGCCCCGACAGACATGCAGCTCCCGCTCCAGGCTTTCGACGATGCGGGGGCCGCCTTTGAGGTGGCAGGCGGTGCCCAGGCAGACCTTGATTTCATGTTCGCCCCGGGGCTCCAGGCTGAAGGATTTGTAAAAGGTGGCCACGGACCAGGCCCGGGTGCGGGGCACTCCCACATGGGTGCAGATCAGGTCCAGGTGTTCCGGGGAAATGTAGTTGTACAGGGACTGGACATCCTGCATCAAACTGATCAGGAATTGGGGTTGGCCGGGATATTTTTCCAGGACGGAATCGATATCCGGGGTGGTTACCTTGGGCATCTCCCGCTCCTTTCTTGGTGAAATATTGTCCTAAGACAGAGCAAGTTTGATGCCACAAGCTATCTTGCTGATATTATAGGATAAGTATAGTATTGAACTATTTTTCAAAACAAGATAAATGTTTCACGGCTGAGACAATGTGAAACATTATGAATGTATCTAATTGATTATTAAGAGAATTTATGAGGCAAGAAAAATGTCTCAGATTTGTCGCAAAAGTGCTGAAACATTCTGA
>CAZLRL010000600.1:0-1658 GCA_964561645.1 uncultured Desulfobacterales bacterium | reverse complement strand
GCCCCAGGCCGGGGAACAACAGGCACCCGGGCCCCTACCCCTGGTCAAATACGGCAGTGAAGGCGATTGGGCTGAAAAAGCCTATACGGGCAAGGTGGTGGACGCGGCCACCCAAAAGCCTATCAACAATGCCCCGGTCACCCTCGGGGACCACATGGTGCGCACGAACCAGGACGGCACCTTCAGCATCCAGGGAACCGGCGACCTCCTCAGGCTGCGGGCCGCGGGCTATGCCCGCCGCGACGTGCCCCTCTCGGAGCTCAGCGGCCCCGATACCGAACTGGCCCTAAAACCCCTCCGGGTCGAGGCCCTCTACCTCACCGTCTACGGGACCGTCAGCAAAAAACTGCGGACCGGCGCGCTCGAGGCCCTGGAGCGCAACCACATGAACGCCCTGGTCATTGACGTCAAAGGGGATCGCGGCTTCATTCCCTTCAAGGTCGACCTGCCCCTGGCCCAGAAGATCGGCGCCCAGGACACCATCCTCTCCAAGGACTATCCGGCCCTGCTCCAGAAATTGAAGGACAAAGGCCTCTATCTCATCGCCCGCATCGTGGTCTTCAAGGACCACCCCCTGGCCACGGCCAAACCTCAATGGGCCGCCAAGAAAAAGGGCGGCGGCCTGTATCTGGACCGGGAAAAGCTGCACTGGACCGACCCCTTTGTCAAGGAGGTCTGGGACTACAACATCGCCATCGCCAAAATCGCCGCGCAACTGGGTTTTGATGAAATCCAGTTCGATTACGTCCGCTTCCCGGACACCCGGCGGGCCTCCTTTTCCAAGCCCGCCACCGTGGAGACCCGCACCAAGGCCATCACCGGCTTTCTGGAAGCCGCCTATAAGGCCCTCATCCCCTACAATGTCTTTGTGGCCGCGGATATTTTCGGTTATGTGCCCTGGAACGAAAACGACACCGACATCGGCCAGCAGATCGTGCCGGTCATGAACGCCGTGGACATCGTTTCCATGATGGTCTATCCCTCCGGTTACCACCTGGGGATTCCCAAGTACCGCAACCCGGTCCAGCATCCCTACGAAATCGTCTATTACACGCACAAAAAGGCCCTGGAGCGCACCGGGGTCTCGCCCCTGCGCTTCCGCCCCTGGCTCCAGGCTTTTCGGGATTACGCCTTCCGGGGCGGGGAGTTCAACGAAGCCCGCATGCGCACCCAGATCAAGGCCGCCGAGGACTTCGGGGCCAGCGGCTATATGTTCTGGGATCCCCGCAATACCTATCCCCCCGGGGTATGGACTACCGGCAAGTGAAGCAGAACCGGGGTGGCGTCCCAGGAGTTTGCGGTAAAGTGTTTATCCCTATGGAGGGGCGCATACGCGGGTGCGCCCTTACAAGTATTTTGGCTATTATTCCTGGGGCATAACACTAGAAGCTGTTGTAAAACCTCATAATTTCGCTTTTTTTGTCATTCTGAGGGAGCCGCAAGGCGACCGAAGAATCTATTCTTTTCAATCAGTTCCGGATTTGTCCCTTTGTTCCGGACAATACAAAAAGTTGTGTCATGACTGTAGTTCATTGAACTTGTCACAAAAATTCGGCCCCGGACAATTTCGCTGAACAAGATCTCCCGGTTCACTCAAAATAAGTTTTACGATTATTTCTTTAGCTCTAAAACCACGCCAATGATTTCGAGTCCTTAAG
>CAZLRL010000599.1:0-1659 GCA_964561645.1 uncultured Desulfobacterales bacterium | reverse complement strand
GGCCAGACCCGGCTGCCAGCGCCGGCGGATGTCCCGGGGATCGTCGCCGTTTCTGATGGCCCGCACCACTTCCCGGGAGCCGATCATGCCCAGGGTATTGCCCAGGTCGAATCTGCCCGGATAGAGTTTGTTCAAGGCCGCGGCCAGCTCAATCCCCAGGGCCGGGCCGTCAAAACTGTCGCGGTCCACCAGCAAGAAGCGCACGCCTTCGCACTTTTGGCCGCGATAGCGGCTGGATTTGGGCACAAAGGTGACGGGCTCAAATTCCACTCCGGGTATGTGCCGTTTTTCCAGGTACCGGGCCAGACGCCGGCCGTCGATGTAGGGCGCGCCCATGATTTCAAAGGGCTCATCGGTGCCCCGGCCGACGCTGACGTTGGCGGACTCCACGATGCCCACCCCGCAATACAGAATGGATTGGGTCAGGGACCTGAGGTTGGGCGAGGGATTCACCCAGGGGAGACCGGTTTCATCGAACCAGGCCCGGCGGCTGTACCCCTTCATGGGCACCACCTGTAAGCGGGCGCCGATGCGGGCTTCCCGGTTGTAGAGCCGGGCCACCTCCCCGGGGGTCATGCCGTAGCGCACCGGCAGGGGGTAGTAGCCGATGAAGGACTTCATGTCGGAGTCCATCACCGGGCCCTGGACCGCGGCGGCGTTGATGGGGTTGGGGCGATCCAGGACATAGAATTCGAGGCCCGCGTCCGCGGCGGCTTCCATGGCATAGGCCATGGTGGTGATATAGGTGTAGTAGCGGGCGCCCACGTCCTGAATGTCGTAAACCAGTGCGTCCAGACCCTGGAGCATCTGGCGGGTGGGTTTTTTCACCTTGCCGTACAGACTGTACACCGGGAGCCCCGTGAGGTCGTCGCTGCCTGAAGAGACCTTGGAGTCCAGAATCCCCTCCAGGCCGTGTTCCGGGCTGAAAATAGCCCGCAGTTTGACCTCCGGGGCCTGGTGGAGGAGCGTGATAGTGGAGCGCCGGGCCCCGTCAATGCCCGAATGATTGGTGATCACCCCTACCCTTTTGCCCTTCAGGGCAGCAAACCCGGAGGAAGCCAGGACCTCGAGGCCCGGCTGGACCTGGGCCGGAGTGTCGCTCTGTCCGAAGCCCGCCATGGCCACCTCGATGGGGGCCCAGTCCGCGACCCGGGCCGGGGGTCCCAGGTGATAGACCGCGGCCACCGAGTCGGCCACCCGGGCCCGGAGCGGCTTGACCTGGCCCCGGCCGTCCGGATGCAGGCGGTTGGTGAGAATGATCAGGAAGGTATCCGAGTGGGGGTCGGCCCAGATGGAGGTGCCGGTATAGCCCGTGTGGCCGAAGGAGCCCTTGGGGAAGGCGGCGTTGTGCTCCTTGCTGAAGGGCGAGACGATATCCCAACCCAGGCCGCGCTGGACGTAGCTTCCCGGGACGTGGTAGGGCCTGGTCATGGCGGCCACGGCTTGGGTGCTGAGCAGGCGGTGACCGCGGTAGACCCCGTCATTCAGGAGCATCTGCATAAACACGGCCAGATCTTCGGCCGTGGAAAACAGGCCGGCGTTCCCCGCCACCCCGCCCATGCGGTTGGCGGTGGGATCGTGGACTTCGCCCCAGCGCAGCCGCTCCCCCCACACATCGGACGGCGCGATGCGCGCCTGCCAGCTGGCCGGCGGCAGAAA
>CAZLRL010000598.1:0-1665 GCA_964561645.1 uncultured Desulfobacterales bacterium | reverse complement strand
CAATTCCACCAGCTTACCCGGCGCATAGCCGCCCACGCCGGGGGCCAGTTGCCGGCTGGCCACGACCAAAAGGGGCAACTCGGGGCAAGAAGCCGCCGCCAGCCTGGCAAAAAGAGGCTGCCCCCGCTCTTCTCCGGTTACCGGACAGACCTCGGGCTCGGCGCAATCGTCCGGGCAGACATGGGTGGCCCGGCTCAGGTAAAGCTCGCCTTCAGGGCCTCTTATCGCCAGGGCCGCCAAGTCTTTCAGGTGGTCGGGCACCGCGGCGGGCCCCCAGCCCTGTCCGGCCAGGGGGCCCGCCAGGAGCCAGGCATAGGCCACGTGGACCGGGACCATGGGGATGAGCCAATCCCAGGGGGGTTGGGGTTCCATCCGGGCCGCCAGATAGTCGATGACCGGCGCTTCCACCAGTTCGGCTCTTTGCCTTCCCAGGGAGCGGGCCCGGGCCAGGGCCGCGGCCTGACGGTCCACCACCACAAACCGGGCCTCGGGGTCCTGAACCGCCAGGCGCTCGAGGGCGAGCACGCCGAATTTCCCGGCCCCTAAAATGAGCAACAACGCCATGAACCTATTGCTGTCGGGGGAATACTCCGATGACGGTGGGCAGTAAAAACTTCCGGTAGTCCAGGATATTCCCCAAACGTGACTGCCAGGACGGGGGGGAATAATACTCGAAGTCCTTGGTTTTAATATACAATTGAGCCTCGCTGCCCCCGTCCAAGTTCAGGGCGCTGTCGATGTCAAAAGCACTGGCCTTAAGAAACTGGGCCATTTTGTACAGGGTGAAAAAATCGCCGGCCGTGTTAAACACCAGGATGTTGCCGTTGCGGTCGGCCGCGATCACGGTCCGGTACGATTTTTTGTCGCTCTCCCTGACGCGAATATGGCCCTTATAATCCAGCAACAGGGGGAAAGACTGCACGCCCTGCTTCCAGGGAAACTTCTGGGGCTCGATGTTAAGGCCTTTCAGGTCCAGGATGGTAGCCCTGGGCAGGTCCGGAGATATTCCCCGGGGCTCGGCCACGAACATGCCCCGCATGCGGCGGTTGTGGAGGGGGCCCAGCGGCTGGCCGTCCATCAGCACCAGGCCTACCGGCTGGCCCTTGGTATCAAAATAGCTGGCATTGAAGACCACGGGCGCCTGGATCTGTTCCTGCCAGTCCGTGAGGCTCTGGCGCTGGCCGTGAAAGACCCGAAAGGTATTCAAAGCCGGGTCAATTTTGACCACGGCCAGGGTCTCCACCAGATTCTGGTCATAATAGACCTGAACCTCGGTGAAGGTCAGACCTGGACTGAGTTGGCGCCATTGGGGCGAGCCGTGGGACCAGTGGCCGCCGTCAGCCCACCCAGGCACGGCAAAGCACAGCCCCCAGAGGAGGACTGCGCCGAGAATGCGGAGAAACACTGCCTCTCCTTGCAGGTTGCTAAAATATCGGATATTTTACCATGAGAAGGAAATTTGTCCACTATCATCTCGTTATGACCCATCTTCTTCTGGCCGACGCTCACGCTCATTTGGACGAACCGCAGCTCGAGAATCAAAAAAAGGCAGTCCTGCAGCGGGCCCGGGAAGCGGGCGTGGGGCTCATTGTCAACGTAGGTATAGGCCGGGACAATTCCCGGCGGGTGGTGGAGACGGCCCAGCGCTACAAGGAGGTCTACGCC
>CAZLRL010000597.1:0-1671 GCA_964561645.1 uncultured Desulfobacterales bacterium | reverse complement strand
GCTCAGGGTGACAATAATTTGTAAGTTTTTTATCCTCTTGAGAGAGCCGTAGGCTTATGAGCGACTGCCTGGAAAAAATTAAAAAGGCGGGATGCGCTTACGCTTTCCCGCCCTACGGCCCTCCGGGAGTGAACAAAATTTGTGTAGGGCGGGCGTCCCGCCCGCCGAATATCGGGGCCGCATGGGAGGCGGGCGGGTTTGAAACCCGCCCCTACGGGTTGAGAGTTTGGGTCAGGTTTTGCAGAGCACACCCGGGTACGCCACCCATACTGTCCGGTAAGGTTTTGTTGCCCCAGAATTTGATGGGCAGTGCCCACCCTGCGCAAGCTATTAACACGGAAGGCGGAGGCGCTTCGCTTTCACGCCCTACGGGCTGAGCCTCGTTGGAGGCGGGCGAGACGCCCGCGCCTACCCCTTGATGGTTTTTTCGGAGCGGCCCCTGGCCCCCTCCCCCGAAAGAAGCTCTATTACCGAAACCCCCCGGTGGGCCGGGGCGGGCGGGAGTTGTTGGCCGCGACCCGGGCCCCCCACTCCAAGAGGTCCTTGCTGCAGTCGTCCTTGTCCAGCACCACCTCGATGAGGCTCAAGCCGTCGTGGTCCAGGGCCTTTTTGATGGCGTCCTCGGCTTCGCCCTCTGTGGTCACCCGGCAGCCCCAACCTTTGCCGCCGCTCGTATTGAACACCTGGACCAGGTCGGCGTAATGCCAGTTATTGATGACATTGTAGGGGCCGTCGTGGATTTCCACCTCGATGGTGTAGCCGCCGTTGTTCATCAGAAAGATGATGGGCTTGAGCCCGTAGCGCACCATGGTGGAAACCGCCTGCGCGGTCATCTGGAAGGAGCCGTCGCCGATGCAGGCGATCACCCGGCGCTCGGGGCGGGCCATCTGGTAGCCCAGGGTGGCGCCCACGGACCAGCCGATGGAGCCGTACTGCATCTGGATTTCAAAGGCCGCGTCCTCGGGCAGGGCCAGGTTTATGGCGTTGAACCAGGAGTCTCCGGTTTCGGCGATGAGGGTGGTGTTGGCATCCAGCAGGCCCTGGATCTGGGCGAAGAGGCGGCGGGTGCGGATGCGGGCCTCACGCTGCACCGGCGGCTCGGGCACGGCTTCGGTGCGGACCCGGTTGAAGGTCTCCAGGGAGGTCTTGTTGTGCTTGATTTTGCCGGCCAGGGTCTCGAGAAAATCGGCCAACCGGACCCCGTGGTAGGTGGCCCCGGGCAGGCGCACGGAATCCGGCCCCGCGAGGATGAGTTTGGGGGCCGAGACCTCCATGGTGTGCCCGCAGGAGGCGTAATCCGACAGCACCGGGCCGACATAGAGATAAACATCGGCGGATTCCACCACGGCTTCGACGCCGGGGCTGCTCACCGGACCCCAGTAAATGCCGATGTAGTTGGGGTGGTTCTCCGGGAAAAAACTCTTGGCATTGGCCATCAGGGCCACGGCATAGCCGGAGGCTTCGATGAACTGGCGGAAGGCCTCCAGAGCCCCGGCGGCGCGCAGCTTGACGCCCCCCACGGCCACCGGTTTCTGGGCCTGGTTGAGGAGGGCCGCGGCATGATCCACCGCTTCGGCCAGGCCCTTGGGATCACTGGCGGATTTGACATGGAATTGATAGGGCTTGGGGACCGGCACCTCCTGGTTGGGGAGATTGCAGGCAATCTCCAGG
>CAZLRL010000596.1:0-1677 GCA_964561645.1 uncultured Desulfobacterales bacterium | reverse complement strand
TGGGGATGCTCCGCTTTCGGCTCGGCCTGGGGATGCTCCGCCTTCGGCTTCTCCTGGGGCTGCTCCGGTTTGGTTGTCTGGGCCAGACTCCAGCCCGACAGGGACACGATCAATGCCACCGACAACAGGACCACGCTCAAAGTTCTGATCATAATCCGCTTCCTCCTCTTTTTCCCGGCCGGGTCATTGCCCGCACCGAGACAGGGTAGTTTTTTGGCGTCCCAAGCAGCGCCTGGGACTCCCACAAGCATTTGGTTCTCATAAGCTAATACCTTCCCCCCAAATTTCAAGTCCTCTTCCGGACAGGCGTGATTCGCACCGGCAAAGTTCCAGGGGTTTCACTTAGGGGAGTGAAAATCGCTGCTGATGATCACAGACGCATGGTTTTTCATTTAACCAATCTCTTCCGCCAGGAATCGGTCAACCAACTGTTGGAAGTTTCCCAAATCCAGGGGCTGAATCTCAATGGGGACCTGGGTGAGATCAAAAAATGCCAGGATTTCCTCGTCGCTCAAGGGATTCACCCCTGGCTCCAAGAGCAGGATGCGGTGGTAACGGCCCAGGTTGATGCGCACGTCCACCTGGTCCCACCCCAGGGCCCGCATAATATCCGGCCAGGCCCGAATCCACCCTGGGGTCATGAGCATGGTGCGGTCTTTTTCCAGCTCTTTTTGTTGGCGGCCCACAAAGGCTTCCAGGCAATTTTTCACCGGAGAGAGCTTGGCCCCAAATTTTTGCGCCAGCCCGATGATATCGGGGTGACACCCCGTTCCCAGAAACAGTTGCACCTCGGCCCCTGCCTCCAGGGCCTGAGACAGGGCGCGAGTAAGCTCCCTTTCCAGGCGCTCCAGGTCGGCGTGGAGGGCCGCGTCCAGCCAGATTACCTGCACATCGGTGTTCACCGGTAGAAGGTGCTGCAGTTCGTCCTCAAAGATCCTGCAAGCGATAAGAATCCGATGGCTTGCCATAAAGTCGCCTCCTGGTAATTTCAACTAGCTTCCCCAGCTTGTTTTCACCCATCCCCTGCCGGCCCCCGACTATCCCCGGTTCAAGCGCCAGTCATACCTTTGGTAGCTTATTTTCAGGGTGTCGGCCTGATCTTCGAGGAAGGCGCGGTCTTGGGCATTGTAAAAGAAAGGGGCGATGAAGCGCAGGCGTTCGGCCTGGGTGGCGCCAAAATCCCGGGCGTACCACTTGAAGATCTGGGATAAGGATATCCGGCCGTTCTCCCGGTCCAGCACCGCGCCCCCGGCGCTGACAAAAGTCTGCGCCGCGAAGGTGAGTTCCTGCTCCAGATTTTCGGCGGTATAGACGTCGATGAAGGGGCAGGAGGAAGAACCGCAGACCAGGGTGAAGTGGATTAGGGGCTCCATCGGCTCAACCGTGTAGGCCAAACGGGGGTCGCGGCGACCAAAACGGCGGCACAGGGCATTAGGCGGCCGGCGGTTCCCCCTTAAGATGCCGTGTTCAATATCTTCCGGGGTGAAAAAGTGCCGGCCGATCTGGTAGCGCACCCGGCGGAAGAAGTTCCACACCTCTTTGACCGAATCCCTGATGCCCAGGGCAATAACCCCGTGAATAACAATGACGTTATAAAGGTTGATCCAAAAGGCGATTTTTTCTTCCCGGCTCTTCAGTCCCGCCAGGTCCATGGTTTTCAGATTATGGCTCAGCTTC
>CAZLRL010000595.1:0-1686 GCA_964561645.1 uncultured Desulfobacterales bacterium | reverse complement strand
ATGGTGAACAGCCGCCCCCGGCTGTATTTTGCAGGCGAGGGCGCCTGCTCTACAATATATTGATTTGTTAACAGGCTTTTAAGTTGACGACCGGATTTTCGCAGAGGTCCTCACTTTATTAGTCGATGTTTCACAGCAAATAGTAGTAAAGGTACGGAGTATGGATAAGATTGTCATTGAAGGCGGGGTGCCGCTACAAGGCGAGGTGGTCATCAGCGGGGCCAAGAACGCGGCGCTGCCTATTTTGGCCGCGACGCTGCTGGCCCCCGGGGTGCACCGTCTGGCCAACGTGCCGCCGCTGGCGGACATCCGCACCATGAGGCGGCTTTTGTGCATCATGGGGGTGAAATTCGAAGACGGCGACCCGGGCGACCTCCTGGAGGTGGACACCAGCAAACTCACCGGCTGGATGGCCCCCTACGAGCTGGTCAAGACCATGCGGGCCGCGGTCCTGGTCCTGGGGCCGCTGGTAGCCCGGGCCCGCCAGGCCAGCGTTTCGTTGCCCGGGGGCTGCGCCATCGGCGCCCGGCCCATAAATTTGCACCTGAAAGGCCTGGAATCGCTGGGGGTGAAAATAACCCTGAACCAGGGGTATGTAGAGGCCAAGGCCAAGCGTCTCAGGGGTACGGATATTCACCTGGACATTCCCACGGTTACGGGCACCGAAAACCTGATGATGGCCGCCACCCTGGCCCGGGGCACCACCCGCCTGATCAACGCAGCCCAGGAGCCTGAAGTGGCTGATCTGGCCCGGTTTCTGGCGGCCATGGGCGCGCAGATCGAAGGCATCGGCACCGACACCCTCACCATTCACGGGGTGGACAGCCTCAGCCCCGCGTCTTACAGCATCATGAGTGACCGCATCGAGGCGGGCACCTATCTGGCGGCCGCGGCCATCACCCGGGGGGAGGTGACCCTGACCAACGCGCCGGTGGATTACCTGGCCGCGATCCTGGAGAAATTCCACGATGCAGGGGTGCGCTGCACCGTCCAGGCAAACCAGGTGCGGGTGGAACCGGGCGGCAGCCTCCAGGGGGTGGACGTCAGGACCCTGCCCTACCCCGGGTTCCCCACCGATATGCAGGCCCAGTTCATGGCCCTGATGAGCGTGGCCAAAGGGGCCAGCGTCATCACGGAGACCATTTTCGAGGACCGCTTCATTCACGTCGGCGAACTGAAACGCCTGGGCGCGGATATCACCATTTCCGGCAATCAGGCCGTGGTGCGGGGCAGCCGGCATCTGTCGGGCGCGCCGGTGATGGCCACGGATCTCAGGGCCTCCGCGTCCCTGGTCATCGCCGGGCTGGCCGCCAAGGGGACCACGGAAGTGCAGCGGGTCTACCACCTGGACCGGGGCTACGCCCACCTGACCGAGAAACTGGAGGCCCTGGGCGCCCGCATCAAACGGATGCCGGCGTGAGGATCACTCCATCAACTCGTGAAAGCTTTCGACTGCGATGAAGTCGGGGTGGGGCTCGGGGGGAAGTTGGGAGCTGGATTTGGCCTTGAAGATCAGGTGGCCCAGGCCGTACTTGCGGGCGGTGGCCAGGACCGCGGCGTTATCGTCCGCCAGCAGGGTCCGGGCGGGGTCGAAGCCGAGGCGGTTTTCCAGGATTTCCCAAAATCTCAATTCTTCCTTGGGCGCGCTTAGGTCAAAGGATGAGATCACCTCGTCGAAGTAGCCCA
>CAZLRL010000594.1:0-1700 GCA_964561645.1 uncultured Desulfobacterales bacterium | reverse complement strand
TTGAAGTGGGGAAGTGAAACAGAAGTAAGAAATAAAACAGCCGGGGCAGGACCGTTACGGCCTGCCCTGACTGTACATGTGCTTGTACCTCAGGACCGAGGTTTTTTTGTCATTCTGAGGGAGCTCGCGACCGAAGAATCTAGTTTTTTCAATGAGTTCTAGATCCTTCGCTTTATATGCAAATGTAGCGCCGGCGCCCTCGCCGGCGTAAAAACCGCCGGGGGCGGCTGTTCTACATGTTTTTTCGCAGAGGTCTCATGACTTCCAGCACACTGTAGCTGGATTGGAAGAGGATTTTGGGAGGGGAGCTTGGGGGATGGGCCAGGGGTCCGCGACCTGGTCCCTCCCCCAAGATTTTTTTAATCTCAACTTGCCCCAGAACCCTCCAGCCTGGCCAAGGCCGCAGGAGTGCTGCGGTACCTGTCCTCCTGGGCTTCCACGAACCCCGCGCCCATAAACTCCCGCAGCGCACTTCGCACCTTGAACAGGGGCTCTCCGGTTTCCTGGGCCACCTCTTCCGCGGTCGCGGGGCTGCGCAGGGCCAGGACAATCAATTCCCCGGAACGCGTCAGGGTGCCGTCGGCGTTAATACAGGCCACGGTCTTCCCTTAGAGCTCTTTCTTACAAAAATACCAGTCCTTGCAGTCGTACCCGGCCTGGACCCGCTCTGCCGCACCCTCCATGGTCCGGGGCGGCGGCACGATCACCGCTTCCCCGGGCTGCCAGTTGGCCGGGGTGGCCACCCCGTGCTGGGTCGTGGTCTGGAGTGCCTTGATCACCCGCAGGATTTCCGCCATGTTGCGGCCCGTGGTCAGAGGATAGTAAATCATCGCCCGGAGCACTCCCTGGGGATCGATGATAAAAACACAGCGGGAGGTTTCCGTCTTGCTCTCCCCCGGCATGATCATGCCGTAGAGTATGGAAACCTTTTTGTCCAGATCCGCGATCACCGGAAAAGGGATCTTGACCTCGAACTTTTCCTCGATGTTCCGCAGCCAGGCAATATGGGACGTAACGCTGTCCACGCTCAGACCCAGAAGCTCCACCCCCAGGTCCCGCAGTTGGGGGTGAATTTTCGCAAAGGCTATGAACTCGGTGGTGCACACCGGGGTAAAATCCGCCGGGTGGGAAAACAGTATCAGCCAGCTCCCCTTAAAATCCTCCAGTTTCAGAGTTCCAAAGGTGGATTCGGCTTCGAACGCAGGCGCGGCCTCGCCGATGCGGGGCAGGCGGTGCTCTTGCTCTTCCATGTCAACCTCCTGAAAAGATAATGGCCCAAGGTTCGGACATTTTACTGCTTTTCAAGTAATCACCACCTTTTTAGGTGTCAATACACGGTAAGTCTTTCAACTCAATCATTTACTTCTCGAGTGTCAAAATCTTGGTTTAAGGCTTGACAGGAGGAGTGGGTATTGGTAAGGACTATCTACTAATAACATGCTGTATGATAAGGTAAATTCAGTTCTTTACTACGGGATCGGAACGGCGAGCGGGGACTGTTTCGATTTTTTTTGTGCTGCTGTCTGGGGAAATTCTGTCGTCATAACCTCAGGATTGACGGTTCTTCCCCAAGAGCTCTAGAAGCAGTTGCAAAATCTCATATCTTGGTTTTTTTTGTCATTCTGAGGGAGCGCCGCGACCGAAGAATCTAGTTTTTTCAATGAGTTCTAGATCCTTCACTTCGTTCAGGATGACAGGAA
>CAZLRL010000593.1:0-1701 GCA_964561645.1 uncultured Desulfobacterales bacterium | reverse complement strand
GGCTGCCCTTAAGTTTCTCCAGGGCGTGGGGCAGGGCGGGCAGGATGGCTTCCAGACTCTCGGTGGCGCCTTTTTGGCTGCCGGGCAGGTTGATGATGAGGGTTTTTCCCCGGATGACGGCCACGCCCCGGGACAGCATGGCGTGGGGGGTATGGGCCAGGCCCGCGGCCCGCATGGCTTCGGCGATCCCCGGCACCTGGCGCTCGGCTACCGCCAGGGTGGCCTCGGGTGTGAGGTCCCGGGGCGCGGGGCCCGTGCCCCCGGCGGTGAGAATCAGGTCCAGTCCGGTGTCGTCGCTCCAGGAGACCAGCGCCGCCACCAGCTGCTCGTAGTGGTCGGGCACGATCTGATAATGGCTGACCTCAAAGCAGCGGGGATCGAGGAGCTGCCGCAGGGCCGGCCCCGCAGTGTCCACCCGCTCCCCGGCCGCGCCCTTGTCACTTACGGTGAGAATCCCCACCCGGAACATGGAACACCTCAATACGATCCCCCGGCCGCACCACCCCGCCTCGGTCCACCTGGGCAAAGACCCCTTCCCGGGGCATGATGCAGTCCCCCACCAACTCCCGAATGGCGCAGCCCTGGTGGCAGGCCTTGCCGATTTGGGTGATGGTCAGTTCCGCGTCCCGGCCGAGGCGAACGCGGGTGCCCACCGGCAGTTTAGCCACGGCCAGCCCCTGGGTGGTGATGTTCTCGGCGAAATCCCCGGGCTTGACCTCGGCTCCGGCGGCCCGCATCTTGTCGATGCTCTCCAGGGCCAGAAGGCTCACCTGGCGGTGTCCGCCCTCGGCGTGCACGTCGCCTTTGATGCCATGGTCCACCACCAACTCCACCTGGGGGACGTTTTCCTTGACCACCCCCTTGCGGTCGCTGACGGAAACCGCCACCACTGAGGGTTGGGGGTCAATTTTTTGTGCCTGTGTCACTTTAAGTATCCTGATGAAAAAAGTTCAAGGTTCAAGGTTCGAAGTTCAAAGTTAACTTTAAGTTCGTGGGGTACGAACCGCGCACCTTGAAACCTTTGTATCAGTTGAAGGTCTTGCCAAGCGGAGCTTGGCGGGCAAGGGGTTCCCAAGCAGGAGCTTGGGAACCAGGCTTAAAAAGTCCGTCTTCAGTTCAACCTCCGACCACGCACAGGTGAGGACACCTGTGCCACCGGGCCTGATCATGATTTTGAGAGAAACCGCAGCTCATGAGCCACTGTTAAAAAATAACACAGGCGAGATGCCGGTGCTACTTAAGTTTTACCTCAAGAACCCAGTCTTTGGGGATGTAAAGAGATTTTCTTTGTGCGGCGAATTACGATGGCCAGTCCCACCTATGGTGGAGTAGGTGCCCTCGCCTGCAAAGTACACCCGGAGGGTTTTTCTAAATGATTTTCGCAGACATCACCTGATCTCAATTTAGGAACGGTAGGACGGGCTTCCAGCCCGTCCAGGCCCGGGCAAGATGCCCGTGCTGCCGGCAATGGGGAATTGGGGGAAATTTGAAGTTCAACACAGGCGAGACGCCTGTGCTCCCGCTATTAGGGGACTGGGCGCAAGCTTAAGGAGGAAGCCGGGATTTACCCTCCCGGCTATTCCTCTTTCAACCCCGTCCCCCAATCCCTTAAGGCAGAAAAAAGGCTGTCAAGTGGGACATTTTGACCCGACTTGCAGCCCTTTTTGCGGGGGTTGGGAGGGGAGTTTGAGGGGAGGGTGG
>CAZLRL010000592.1:0-1719 GCA_964561645.1 uncultured Desulfobacterales bacterium | reverse complement strand
TCTAGTTATGAGATGAATCGTTTTCTAAAATCTCCCTCATTTTGGTGGGATGCTGAATCAATTTCCCGGCCAGAAAATCCTCTAACCGGCCCTCAATATTGGAAAAAGGGATGGCGGAGAAGGTCTTGAACAGGAAATCCAGCATGGGGAAGTTGACGACATGCTCTAAATTAAAACGGGGATAATATTCTCGCAGCCTTTCCGCCACCTTGGGCTCCTTTAAAAACTTGCCGACATAATTGCGCACCACCATCCCCACTTCGATCATCTCCACATTTTTCACTATGACAGTCAAAAACTTTTGGAGCCACAGGGGGATCGGGCGGCGGCCCAGCTCCCAATTGGTGTAGGTGTTCAGGGAGACGCCTAATAAATCGGCCATCTCTCTCAGGCTCTGGACCCTCAAAAATAAGCGAATTTCTTTCAGGGTTTCAGGGGTGATGGTGGCTTTCAGGCGCTTCATGGCAACCCTCCTTAAAATTTTCAGAGAATTTTTTTCTTGACTGTTAAGACATAATGACAGATTATCTCTGTCATGCAAAGAAAACCACGCAAACTCAAAATGCCTATCCCTTTGGACTACGCCCGGGTGTTGGATTATGACCGGAGCAACCTGTGCCACATCAACGCCGGGCGGCGGCGAATCATAGCGATCCCCGACAAGCAGATCAACCGGGTGATCACCCTCCTGGAGGCGGCCCGGGAGGATAGCCGTCTGGAGGGCTTGAAGCTCCTGGACCTGGTCCCCGAACTTAAGAAGCTGCTGCCTTATCTCTCGTAGGTAAAGGTCTTGGGCCACCGGGACTTAGACAAGCGCGACCCGGCCCGCGGGCTCGTAAAGGTTTTGGTTAAGTGCCATTGGCAGCCACTCTCGGAGACGCGGTGGCGGAAAGGACCGCTTACTCTCCTTATTGATGAAATCGGCATATTTCTCTACCACCATGAGATTCGCACCCATGGGCTGAGCCATAATCGGATACGGCCGGGTGACCTGCGGCGCCGGCTGCTCCGGCTCCGGGATGGCAAAACTCTTAATCTGGAGACGGGAGAAATTTCTTGAGCTTCTCATTGAACCGATGGTGCGGCTGCGGCTACTTAAGTAGCGAGGTGGAGAAGCGGTACACACCCGGGGGCACAGCCTATGCCAGGTTCTCCCTGGCCACGAGCGAGACCTACAAGGGGCAAGTCCAGACGGATTTTCACCGGATTGTGGCCTGGGGGAGGTTAGG
This sequence comes from uncultured Desulfobacterales bacterium, assembly GCA_964561645.1. Lineage (GTDB taxonomy): Bacteria > Desulfobacterota > Desulfobaccia > Desulfobaccales > 0-14-0-80-60-11 > JBGSLA01. The sequence goes on along the minus strand of CAZLRL010000592.1, from coordinate 490 downwards.
GGAAGCCTGCGAAAAGTACCTCGTTAAAGGCCAAATAGCCGCGGTGGAGGGGAGAATCAAATACTCCAAGTATCAAAAGTCAGGGGTGACCGTAACCTCCACGGAGATCGTAGCCGATAAGGTCAGCTTCGGACCCCGCAAGGAACAAAAGCCGGAGGCCGACGACATTCCATGGTAACAGAGCCGGAAATTTTCCCCTGTGGGCCCTTAAATGGTCTCCTGACCGAACGGGCCTGCCTGAACAATCAACGCCGGGCCCTGGCTGAGGAAGCGGCTGGCAAATACTCCTTTATCTCCCGGTGCCTCACCTGTCCCAATCCCATCAAGAAGCTGGACCAAGCTGAAGAAGCCCTGCCGCCGATCAAAAGTCAGTCCCCAAAAAGGAAGGAGAAAGCAATGCCAAAACCAGGAGCTGAAACCCCGAAATGCAAGACTCACCCTGACCGGGATGCGGTGATTAACAAAAGGGGTGTGTCCACCGGCAAATGCC
>CAZLRL010000591.1:0-1720 GCA_964561645.1 uncultured Desulfobacterales bacterium | reverse complement strand
GGCACCCGGCTTAGGCCCCTGACTCACACCGCGGCCAAGCAGTTGGTGCCGGTGGCCAACAAACCCATCCTGTTTTATGTCATCGAAAACCTGGCCCGGGCCGGGGTTAAGGACCTGGGCATCATCATCAGCCCGGAAACCGGGGAGTTGGTCAAAGAATCGGTGGGCGACGGCCGCCGTTTCGGGGTGAGCATCACCTACATCCCCCAGGAGCAGCCCCAGGGGTTGGCCCATGCGGTGCAAACCGCGCGGGACTTCCTGCAGGATGCCCCGTTTGTCATGTACCTGGGGGACAACCTGATCAGCAGCGACATCGGCCTGTTCCTCCAGGCCTTCCAGGAGGGGGGCCTGGACGCCCTGGTGCTCCTCAAAGAGGTGGACAACCCCAGCCAATTCGGCATCGCCGAACTGAACGGCCGGGGGGGCCTGGTGCGGCTGGTGGAAAAACCCCAGGAGCCGCCCACCAACCTGGCCCTGGTGGGAGTGTATTTTTTCAGTCCCGCGGTCCACGCGGTCATCGACACCCTGAAACCCTCCTGGCGGGGGGAGTTGGAAATCACCGACGCCATTCAAAGACTCTTGGAGACGGGCAAAAAGGTGGATTGGCGCCAACTGGAGGGCTGGTGGCTGGACACCGGCAAAAAAGACGACCTGCTGAGCGCCAACACCCAGGTGCTCGACACCTGGTGCATGAGGGAGATTCTGGGGGAGGTGGACGAGACCAGCCAGGTGAACGGCCGGGTGAGCCTGGGCGCCGGCAGCCGGGTGGTGCGCTCCACCATCCGGGGGCCCGCGGTCATCGGCGAGGACTGCCTGATTCAGGACAGCTTCATCGGCCCCTTCACCAGCATCGGCGCCCAATCCCGGGTGGAAAACTCCGTCATCGAGCACTCGGTGATCCTGTCCGGGGCCATCGTCTCCCAGGTGGACCGCCTGGAAGACAGCCTCCTGGGCCGCAATGCCCGGGTGGCCCGACACAACCGCCACCGCTCCCTGCAACTCCTCCTGGGGGACGACACGGTGGTGGAGTTCTGAGGGGGGAAATTCAATCCCGGTTGATTTGCTTCACACCCGGTTTGAATAAAGGCTCATTAAAAACGTCACCCTCTATCCTACGGATTTGCTATGACACGTCCCTATCGGGTTTTGCATGTTATCGACCATTTGGGTACCGGCGGCGCCCAGGAAGTAGTCTGCCAAATCATCAAATATAGCCATCACCAGATTTTCCAGCCCGAAGTGGTAACTCTGCGCGGCTTTGGTCACTATTGGGATCTCCTGCGCGACTGGGGGATACCGATTCACTGCCTTTTTCCTGATGATCTCGAGAGCTTCCACTATTATGGGGGCCTGCATGCTCATATGTTTACCAGGCTGTTTCTTTTCCTGACCCGAAACCACTATGACCTGGTTCACACTCATCTTCTTTGGTCCATAATGCATGCTACTCCGATGGCGGCCCTATGCGGCGTGCCGGTGCGCTTGAATCATGAACAGGTTTACGATGTTGCTCGTCACCGCAAAAGGGAGAATCGCCACCTGCGCCGCCTGTCTAATTGTCTCTGCCATCACATTATTGCCGGGAGCAATTCCATCCGGAACGACTTGTGCCAGGGAGAAAAGGTGCCCTCCGAAAAGATATCATTGATCTATAATGGAGTGGACCTGGCGCAGCTCGACCCCAAGATGACCAAACGAGAGCGCACCAAGTGGCGCCAAC
>CAZLRL010000590.1:0-1720 GCA_964561645.1 uncultured Desulfobacterales bacterium | reverse complement strand
TTGAACCGACGGCTCATGAATTACTGCCTGGAATCCGGTTTGCCGGCCGGTTGGTCGGCGAGAAAACAGGAGATGGTGAATATTTTTAGATCTTAAAGGAAGTTTCAGAATGAGCCGGATCTGTCGAAATTTTTTGATCTCGGGCGCCTGTCTGGTCCTTATCCTGCTTATGGCCCAGGTTCTGGGCGCCCAGTGGCGCGGCGAGGCGCGGTCCGGGCGGATCTCCTATCTCTACGACCTGGAACGAAATATTTTCCGTTTCACCAACGAGGTGCGGCGCAAACATGGGGTCCCCCCGCTTACCTGGGAGTCTTCCCTGCGGGATGCGGCCCGGGCTCACAGCGCCGACATGCTGCGCCGCAATTATTTCTCTCACGTGACCCCCGAGGGCCAATCTCCTCACGACCGCATATGCAAGGCGTACCCCTATCCCCTGTCCATGACCGGAGAAAATATATGGAGCGGCATGGGCCATGATCCTGGGGATAGTACCCGGTTGGCCCGCCAGATCGTGAATAATTGGGTGTCCAGCGCCGGGCACCGCCAGAATTTGCTTAACCCGAAATTTACCGACATCGGGGTGGGCGTGGCCGCCCGGGGCCGGGATGTCCGGGCCACCCAGGCCTTTGTGTGCACCCGGAAATCGAGGTAAACTAGGGGAAGAAAAATTTCCTTTTGCAAGCAACAGCTCGTCCAGCTTCTGGAGAAGACACTATAAGTCATTTCAAAACAGATTTATCGTGTCACCCTTAGCGCCGCGAAGGGTCTAGGTATTTAGAATCACTAGATTCTTCGCTTCGCTCAGAATGACATCTTCAGCAAATTTGAGGTTTTGCAACCACTTGTAGAGGAGCCAAAATATGGTTGACCTGAAAACCATTTCCCGAGAATTAATCGAGAGCCTGGACCTCCAGTATGACCCGGTGGGAGTCACCATCTACCGGGAAGGCGACCCGCTGCCCACCGATGTGGCGTTTACGACCGAGAACCTGAAAAGCTACTGTCATGCCCTGGCCCTGGCGGGTCAGGGTCTGGCGCTGCTTTTGGACCGGGAACATCAGGGGTGCAAGCTCGGCACCTCGGTCCTGGGATTCGAGTCCGAGGACCTGGAGCGCTTCCTGGACGACGGGGTGCTGGAGAAATACGGGGTGGGGCTGTTCGCCACCGAGGAGGCCTCCGCGGCCACCATCCGGGAGTCCACCTACCTGGAGCAGGGCCGGACCCAGGCGGTGCTGGTGGCGCCCCTGGGTTCCATGGCGGAGGTGCCCCAGATCGTGGTCTTCACCGCGGACAGCGAGCAGGTCATGTGGCTCCTGTACGCGGTGAACTACGAGCGGGGCGGGCGCCTGGAGTTGCCCCAATCCGGCGGCGCGTTGGGGGGCTGCGCGGACATTACCGCGTTGCCGCTGCTCACGGGCACGCCCAACGTCACTTTTCTGGGCCTGGGCTGCCGCCTCAAGGCGGCCCTGGACCCCTGCCACCTCATGATGGGCATCCCGGGGAGTTCCTTGAGCCTGGTCCACACCCACATCCTGGACATGGCCAAACCCATAGCCATGCTCAAGAAGGCACAGGCGGAGAAGGGGAAGTAATCAGTGATCAGTGATCAGTGATCAGCAGTTAGCAGTCAGCGCGGGAGCACAGGCTTCCAGCCTGTGGCCAGAACAGGGAGGATGCCAGTTCTCCCGGTAAAATTGAGGAAAAGCGGGGGAAAATATTC
>CAZLRL010000589.1:0-1731 GCA_964561645.1 uncultured Desulfobacterales bacterium | reverse complement strand
CCCGGCGGGCCAGCCCGTCCAGGTTAGGGGTCCGGGCCGCTTCCAGGGGGGTTTGGCCGTCCAATTCCGGGAGAGGATAATCCCCCATGCCGTCGCCGATTAAAATGACGTATTTCATGGAAGCCATCATTCACCGTGGGCTTGATAAATCACGGGCCGATACCGAGGTGGCGGGATGGGCTTGCCGGCTTCCCGGGCCGTGGCCAACCAGGCTTCCTTGGCCTGATTAACTTCGGCCAGGGCATTTTCCGGTGTCTCACCTAAGGCCGAACAAGATTCAAGATCGGGAATATCGGCTACGTAACAGCCGTCTTCTTCGCTAAAAAAGATATTGATATGGTAATCACCCATAAGCGTTTACCTCTTCATTAATCTTCTGTTTTCTTAAAATTATATTTTCCTCGTTCTCAAGTTGAACTTGGGAACAAGGAGAAAACTTTGAACGAGTTCTTTCGTGGATTGGTCTGCGTAGAAAAAATGGTGCGTAAGACGCACCCTACCCGCTTACTCGCCAATAATGGTGCGTAAAACGCACCCTACATTGGTGGCGCAGGCTTAGCCCCGCGGCTACATTTTAAACCATACTTATCAGAAATTTAAAAGGCCGCAAGAGGGCGTGATAAATCACGCCCCTACAGTTGTCTCTTCGGACTGCAACGTGCTCTTACGCCTGAGGACTTGGGGTCTGGGGCGCGGGGGCGGGGGCGGCCCGGCGCTCCTCCAGGGTGTGCTTGATTTCGGTCAGGGTTTCGTTGATGCGGAAAAAGATGATCAAAATTTCACAGTAGATGCGCACCAACACGGGGCCGAAAATAAGCACCAGGATGCCCCAGACAACTCCGCGTTCGCCGTATTGGGAGCCGACAAAAATGGCGCCCAGCCCGAAAAGGATGCACAGGACCACACCCACCCAAAAAATGATCTGAATGATGACCGGCGTGATCATGGTGCGGAAAGACAAAAAATCACTCACCTGAGTTCTCCTTTCATCCTCTGATAGTCTATACGTCGGAGGATTCCCAAGGTTTATTTAACGGGTGGGTCGGTACCGGGCCTGGCGGCTCCAGGACGGCGGGCGGGACGCCCGCCCTACGGCTGCAGGGGGCGGGTGCCCGCCCTACGGCTGCAGGCGGGTGGTTGCCCGCTCTAGGGCTGCAGGCCTGGGGAGTGTTTCCCTCATCAATTCCCAGCCTTTTCCGGCAGCGCGGGCATCCTGCCCGGGCGCACGGGCCGGAAGCCCGTGCTACCGGGGTCACGGACCCCTTGGCCACTGCAAACAAATCCCTCACGCCTGGCACTGGCACTTGCCGTCCACCAGGAGACAGTAGTCCTGCTTTTTGTCCTCGGAGAGGGCTTCGTATTCCTCTTCATCCAGGAAGCAGTCCAGGGGCAGGTTCACCATGTCTTCCCGGTAAGCACTGCCGGGGAGATAGAGTTCACAGTCTTTACGCAGGTACATCTTGGCCATCCGCGCCTCCTTGATAAACTGCTGACTTACCTTTAAGTGTAATACCGGCAGCAGGCTCTTTCACCCCCATTTTCCGCCGGCCGCGAAAATTGCTTTATCAATTTATGGGCTTGGTAAAAATATAAGTTGTGCCGGGGCACCTGGCCAGGGAATTATTATAACCCGGCGGGGCAGGCAGCCAGGTGGCTACAAGCTGTTGCCAAACCTATTTTTCTGTCATCCGGAACGAAGTGAAGGATCTAGAACTTATTGAAAAGACTGGA
>CAZLRL010000588.1:0-1732 GCA_964561645.1 uncultured Desulfobacterales bacterium | reverse complement strand
TCGATGTCACCTGTCCCATGTGCGGTACCAAACACAAGGGCAAGGTGGTAGAGGATGAGACTATGAGTCAGGGCGAATTCCACCTGGGCAAAAGGGAAGACATCAAGAAAGAACCGTAAATTTATTGTAATTTTATCAGTTAGTTAAGGTAAAGAAGGATCCTGTCCCCTTCGACTTTAGAATGACAGGTATTTCTTCTTTTTCAGAGTCCCCAAAAGGCCGACTTCTCCAGTCGGCCTTTTTGATCGTCGTGGTTTTGGATTTATTTCAGGCGGTGGGAGAGGCCGCCGGCGTCAGCTCCGAGGTGCAATGGGGACAGCGGCTGGCCTGGATGGGGATGGTGCTGAAACAAAAGGGGCATTCCTTGCTGTCCGGCGGCGGCGGCGCTTCCGGCCGTTGCAATATATTCATGCCCTTTATCACCAGAAACACGGCCAAGGCTATGATCAGAAAGCTGATGACCGCATTAATGAACAGCCCCCAATTGAGGGTGACGGCCCCGGCGGCCTGGGCCGCGGGCACCGTGACATAAGGCCCGGGGGCTTTGCTCCCCTCTCTCAAGACGAGGAATAAATCGGCAAAGTCCACGTTGCCCAGGAGCAGGCCGATGGGCGGCATGAGCACATTGTCCACGAAGGATTTGACAATGGTCCCGAAAGCCGCACCGATGACAATGCCCACGGCCATGTCCACCACGTTGCCCCGCAGCGCGAATTTTTTGAATTCGTCGAAAAATCCTTTGAACATAGGTCTGACCTCCTGATGTTCGGTCTTAAAGGTAAGAGCCGACCCAAGGCAGGCCTTCGGGAGGACACTCACACGCACGCCTCTGGATATATTTTTCCTGTTATTTTCGGGAAATAACGTAATATATGAGGCTTTTGCAAAAGTCATTTTTGTCATCCTGAGCGAAGCGAAGGATCTAGATTCTTCGGTCGCCTGCGGCTCCCTCAGAATGACAGATATGAGATATTTGCCAGAGGATCATATGACAGGAATATTTTCGAAGTGACCTTTTAAGGCTTGTAATACATCAACCCCCGGGCAAAGGGGATGACGGCCTCCTCCAGGCGCTGCTGGTCCTCCTGGGGCAGGGGCTGCTGAAATTCCTGAGCCGCGGCCGCCAGTTCCCTGACGTGTTCCGGAGTGTCGCAGCCGATGACCACCAGGCTCACCGGCTGGCTCAAGGCGTAATGCACATAATCCCGGATGGGAGCCAGGTCGATCTGGGCGACCAGACCCCGGGCCAGCACCTTCATGCCGATGACCCCCAGCCCCCGATCCAGGGCCTCCTGGGCCAGGGGCAGAAAACTCCGGGACCGGGGTTCCGCGGGGTTAACCGGGAGCAGCACCGTGTCGAAATCGTACAGGTCCAGGGCCTGCCGGAGGATGTCAGGGTCGTGGTGGCCGGTGACCCCGATGAAGCGGGCATAGCCCTGCTCCTGGGCCCACCGGAAGGCTTCCAGGCCCCCGCCGCGGGCGGTGAGGGCCTCCAGGTCCCTCTGAGTGCGCACGTCATGGACCTGCCACAGGTCCAGGTGGTCGGTTTTCAGATTGCGGAGGGTGGCGGCCAGGTGCTCTTCCGCTTCATCCCGGCTGCGGCCGTGGGATTTGCTGGTGAGGAAAATCCGGTCCCGGTGCCCCTTGAGAGCCTTGCCCAGATAAACTTCGCTGCCGGAGTAGGCCCGCGCGGTCTCGAAGTAGGTGATCCCGGCCTCCAGCGCCGCGGCCA
>CAZLRL010000587.1:0-1735 GCA_964561645.1 uncultured Desulfobacterales bacterium | reverse complement strand
GGCCGAGCATTTCCTGACCCGGCACGCCGCGGAGCAGGCCAAGCAGACCAGGCGGCTGTCCCAGGCGGCGCTGGATCTGCTCATGCAGTACCATTGGCCGGGAAACGTCCGGGAGCTGGAGAACGTCATCGAGCGGGGTTTGCTGGTCTGCGACGGCGACACCATCCTGAGTGCGCATTTGCCCCCCAGCCTGCAGCCGCCGTCCTGCGCCTATCCGCCCGCGGCCGACCGGGGCAGCGCCCATCCCCACCACCTGAGCCTGGCCGCGCAGGTGGAGAACCTGGAGCGGGAAATCATTGTGGAGGCCCTCACCGCCAGCCGGGGCAACCAGAGCCGGGCCGCGGAGTATCTGGACACCAGCCTGCGCATTTTGGGCTACAAGATCAAGCGCTACGGACTGGACCCCCGGGAGTATCGGGGGCGGTAGGGCGGTTTTCTTTCTGGCAGGCTCACTTCACACAAGTAGATGATTTTGTTGATAAAATTGGTGGGCGGTGCCCACCCTACAAGATGTTGCAAAACCTATCTTAGGTCATCCTGAACGATGTGAAAGGTCTAGAACTCATTGAAAAGACTAGATTCTTCGGTCGCTTTGCTCCCTCAGAATGACAAAAAAAACCGAAATATGAGGTTGTCCAAGAGCTGCTAGGCAAGCTGCCCGGACCGGCGCGGGTCAAGCCTCTTGGGCGATGTCGGCCGCCGCGGCACATTGAAAATCTTTTCGGCAGGGCGGGGTAACCCCGCCCCTACAAAGGGACTTTCCTGGTAAAGTCTGGGGCGACATTTTATCCGTCCGGAGGTGCTGTTCTCTGCCTTAGCCTTCCCGAAGAATCCTGACTTCCCCCTACCCTTTTGGCGGTAGCCCGGGCATCCTGCCCGGGCCACACAGGCGAGACGCCTGTGCCACCAAACTTTTCCTCATTTTTAATAGCTTGTCGGGGCATAAATAGGTTTTACAGATCCACAAAATTTCGGTGGGCGGTGCCCACCCTGCACAACTTTCCGAATGTTGCCGGTATTCCGGGCATCTGGCACGGTCACCACAGGCGAGACGCCTGTGCTCCCACTTTATACAAGGGGCTTGATTCATCAAGCCCTTGAGGGCGCCATAAATTGCGCCCCTACAGCGGGTACCTTAGCAGGTTTCACCTCAAATAAAAGGGGCCAACCAGACCCAGAAAGAGGTCTCGGAATCCAGCCACCCTCACTCAGGACAAAACCTTACCTGAATGTCAAACCCAGTTTCGAGGCGAGCCCAAAAATGAGTCGGCCGGGGAATAAACTTACTTTTTTGTGAAATTAGACAGGTTAATTTAACAAAATTGTAGGTGATTCTCAGGGGTCTGGCGTCCTCCCGCTTCTTACCTCTTGAAATTATTCCACAAAAATGTCAGGCACGCTCTTTGCTTCTTATCGGGGCAGCGCTGATTATTTCCTCGTAAGGAGGCCACCGTGCATTGTCAAACAGTTGAAGACGTTTACAAAGCAGTCAAGGATCACAACGTCAGCTTCATTCAGATCTGGTTCACCGATGTCCTCGGGGTCCTGAAAAGTTTCGCCATCCGCCCCTCGGAGTTGGAGGAGGCCATGGCCGAGGGCATGGGCTTTGACGGCTCGTCCATCGAGGGCTTCTCCCGCATCGAGGAGAGCGACATGATCGCCAAGCCCGATCCGGCCACCTTCCAGCTCCTGCCCTGGCGCCCGGAGGAGCAGCCCGTGGCCCGCATGTTCTGCG
>CAZLRL010000586.1:0-1740 GCA_964561645.1 uncultured Desulfobacterales bacterium | reverse complement strand
GGGGGGACCGTTAGCCCCGACCGTTTAAAGGTTACTCACCATCAAGCAGTCTCGTTGATCAGGGGCAGGCTGCAGTCGCCCCTGCGGTGTAGGAAGCAATCAATAGATGGGCTTTTCCTGGTTTTAGGGCCCTGCCAGTGTGGCTCTCCTTCGGCCAGGAATAGATGGATCGCTAGCTCTTTTGTAGGGCGTCTAGGCGCTTCGTCATGTGCGTAGGTGGGGAACAAGTCAGTTTGGTTAACTCCGACTTTCTCCTCATGCTCGTGGTCAGTGACCTATAAAGGCGGTTTAAGCCCGAACCTGTCGATTCTGTTGATCTTGTGGGGAATAGTGTGGGGAATGATTTTCGAGCAAAAATAAAAGGCCCCTCTTAGGGGCCTTAACTTCTTGCTATTGCTTGGCGGGCGATGGGCGACTCGAACGCCCGACCTTTGGTTCCGGAGACCAACGCTCTATCCACCTGAGCTAATCGCCCGCTGGTAAAATATTACCATATCCCCCCGGACTGTCAAGAAAAGCGGGAAGCCGACCGGAGTCGGTGGCATCCGGGGGGATTGGGCTGAGGAAAAGGTTGCAGCCGCAGACTTCAGCCTACGTCGGCAGAGTCTGTCGTCAAGCTTGATAATAATCTGTGGCTAAACTGCAAAATTCTCTAACTGTACTATGCTGAAGGCGAGAAGAATCTAATCCTTTCAATTAGTTATAGACTCTCCCCCTTCTCCGGTGCAAAACATCAGGCCTTCGAGGGCACCGGCTGAGTAATCTGTTCCAGGTTTCCTTCCAGATCGGTGATAATGAGTTTGCCGGAGGGCAACCGGAAGGCCCGGGCTCCTACGTCCCCCTGGCTGTATTCCGGCGGCACCTTCACTTCCGGCAGGTTGGCCCGGATTTCGTAAACCTCGAAGCTCCCCGTGCCTAATTCCCGGACGCTTTCCGCCATCTTCTGCTCGTAGGTAACCCCTTCGGCAGTCAAGACCTCGAACAGTTCGTCTTTGCCAGCCGCAGTGACATACAGTTGCATCGCTTCCTCCTGGCGTGGAATAGTTGATTGTCTTTCAGATAAGCACTGCAACCGGGTCTGGCAAGCGAAGAAGAAAATTAAGGCTACTGGTGAAAAAAATTAGAATCCATTCAAAGCTTCTTTTGCTTTCACTTAAACCAAGTGAATGATCGCAACTGGTTGAGAACGTGCAGATTTTAGGCTGCGCTCAACAGAAGGATCGGATCAAGAAAGGTAGGAGTGAGGTCAAAAAGGGACAGGCAAAGATAAGGGTCCTGGCCCCTTTAGACAAAATTCTCTGCCTCTGCCAAATCTTTGGGCCCCGGCCGCCTCATTCACGAACGGCCGGTCTAGCGGGAAACCTGCAGCGGCGTCGAGGGCAGCGATACTTCGATGTATACCGTCCGGGAGGATTGCCGGTCGGGGTCGGCCAAAACCAGGCGTACGGCCTTGAGGGGCACGGCGGGAAAAAAGACCAGGCCGTCCCGGGTCATGCCCGGGCTGAGGAGGGCTTCCGGCAACTGGTGGTTGTCGACCACCCGGCGCACCCGGTCCTCCAGTTCGTCCCGGCTTCGGGCCACGCCCACTATCAGGCCCCCGACGCCGCCCACCGCGCCGCCCCAGGCCGCGCTTTGGCCCACGTCGATGCCCCGGTACCTCCTGTAGCCATAGTAATCATAATAGTAGTCCCGCCCGCTGGCCGCGCCCACCGCCGCGCCCAGACCGGCGCCGATGGCCGC
>CAZLRL010000585.1:0-1742 GCA_964561645.1 uncultured Desulfobacterales bacterium | reverse complement strand
GCCCGCCGGGGGCTGGCCCGGGCCTACCAGGTCGTCCGGCCCTTGAGCGATCTGTCGGTACGGGAAAATGTCATGGTGGGCGCCTGTTTTGGCCGGGAGCGCCTGTCTCTGACCGAGGCCGCCCGGACCGCGGACGAAGTTCTGGAGCAGGTGGGCCTGGCCGACAAAGCGGAGCTCCTGGCCGGCAGCATCAACGTGGCCGAAAAGAAGCGCCTGGAACTGGCCCGCGCCCTGGGCTCCCAGCCCTATCTGCTGCTGCTGGATGAGGTGCTGGCGGGCTTGAATCCGGCGGAAATCACCGGCATGTTGGACACCATCCACCAGATCAGGGAAAGCGGCATCACTATTCTCATGATCGAACACGTCATGCAAGCGGTGATGAACGTCTCCGACCGGATCCTGGTTCTGGATTACGGGGAACTCATCGCCCAGGGGCTGCCCCAGGAGGTGGTCAATGATCCTGTGGTCATTGAAGCCTATCTGGGCGACCCCAAGTTAACCCAGCGGTTGCTGGAAGGACAGATGGGATAAGGGCGTTTGGCTGCAATTTAGCTCTTAATCCTGAAACGTTAAGTAGCGCAAAAATTCCTTTAATTTCCCCCCTTTTTTAAAGGGGGGTTAGGGGGGATTTGTAGGTATAGCTGGATAGTTAATCAATAAATTAGCAGGACTTGCTCAAACCGATATGAAACAAGACACCATGGCAATGCTCGAAGTCAATAATCTGGTTTCGGGTTACGGCGAAGTGCAAATCCTCTGGGAGACCTCCCTCAAGCTGGAGAGAGGTAAGCTTACCACCCTGGTGGGATCCAACGGCGTGGGGAAAAGTACGCTCCTGCGCACGGTTATGGGTCTGCTGCGCCCCTGGCGGGGCACCATTACTTTCCAGGGTCAGGACCTGACCCGCCGGTCGGCCCACACCCGGGCCAAGGCCGGTTTGGTGCTGGTCCCGGAAGGCCGCCAACTGTTCACCGACATGACGGTCCTGGAGAACATGGAAATGGGGGCCTTTCCCCCCAGATCCCGGGGGCATTTTCAGGAAAACCTGGATCGGGTTTTCGAGCTCTTCCCGCGCCTGGGGGAGCGTCCTCACCAGAAGGCCGGCAGCCTGAGCGGTGGCGAGCAGCAGATGGTCGCGGTCTCCCGGGGCCTGATGGCCCAACCCGACGTCCTCATTATTGATGAGCTGTCTCTGGGCCTGTCGCCTATTTTAGCCCTCACCCTGTTTGAATCCTTGATACAGCTGAAACGCCAGGGCCTGACCATGCTCCTGGTGGAGCAGAACGTGGCCATGGCCCTGGGCGTGAGCGACTATGCCTATGTTTTGAGCCAGGGCCGCGTCAGCCTGGAAGGGGAATCCCGGCAACTGCGGGAAAACGACGAAATCCGCCAGACCTATATGGGTATGTGACCAGCAGGGCTTTTGGGAAATACTTGCGTATCAGGGTGGGCACTGCCCGCCGAAATTCTCCGGCACCAAACCTGTTTAGGTCCCGATAAACTATTATAAAGAAGGAAAGTTCTGGTGGCACAGGCGTCTCGCCTGGGCTGGTTTATTTCTTACCGAAAACCGCAAACCGGATGTTCCCCTCGTCCCCAAGCTCCTGCTTGGGGACGCACTTGGACGCCAAGCTCTGCTTGGCAAGAAGCAGGGGTAGGGAAATCGAATGTTGACCAAAGCAGAGCTTTGCCTTCAATAGGTTCCCAAGCGGGAGCTTGGAATCAAATAAGTAATATAAGAG
>CAZLRL010000584.1:0-1745 GCA_964561645.1 uncultured Desulfobacterales bacterium | reverse complement strand
CGGTCGCTTCGCTCCCTCAGAATGACAGATATGGAGATGTCTGGAAGCAGCTCTGGTGGCACAGGTTTTCAACCTGTGCCTGCACAGGCGGGACGCCTGTGCTCCCGACATATCTCCTTTGTTGTATGTTTCTCTGTTTAGGAGAGGTTAACAATGTTGTGGCCCAGAACGAGGTAAGGCGGATTTCTCCTTGTCCGGTTGAAATATGATCTCCGAATCCACCATTCGCCAAGCCGTGAGGCTGCTCATCGAAGCGGGCCGGCCCACTCGCATTATCCTCTTCGGCTCCTATGGACGGGGTGAGCCCGGCCTGGAGAGCGACCTGGACTTCCTGGTGGTCCAGCCCAAGGTTTTGGACCGGCGCCGGGAGATGGTCCGCCTGAGGAGGGTTTTAAGTCCTTTACGCATTCCGGCGGATGTTATTGTGGTAAGCGAGCAATCCTTTCAGGAATGGCGCCAAACCCCGGGAAACATCCTTCATGAAGCCGCCCAGGAAGGAAGAGTGCTCTATGAAGCTGCCTGAACAGGCCCTCCTTTATCTGGACAAAGCCGCTGAGGATGAAGTCCTGGTCGATGAGGTGATATCTTCCCCCCGAGTAAGTGATGCCGTAATCGGGTTTCATTCCCAACAGGCGGTGGAAAAGCTCCTCAAAGCTCTCCTGTCCCACTTGAGAGTCAGATTCAGAAAAACCCACGATCTGCGGGAGTTGTTGGACCTGCTGGCTGATCATGGTTCTGCTCCCCCGGAATATCTACGGGAAATTGATTACTTATCTCCCTTTGCGGTATGGGATTTTGCCTGGGGAAGGGGAGCAGCCCTTGGATCGTCAGGAAGCACGTCGCTTGGTCCGGGAGGTGCGTGCTTGAGTTGAAAGGCAAATCGGGGTATCACAGTAAAAATTTGCATTGTTTTTCAAAAAGTGTCGGCATTGCCCACCAAAAATGGTGGCCCAGGTTTCAACCTGTGCATGTCCCCCACACAGGCGAGACGCCTGTGCTCCCGGGAATGAAGCGATTATAGATGATGTAAGATTACTATGAAACGTCTTATCTGGACCATCCTGGGTGCCGGCCTGCTGGTCGCGCTCATCTGGGCCGGGGTGTTTTATTGGCGGCATCTCCGGGGTGCGGGCCCGGCTTTCACAAGTCCCCCCAAAGATATTGCCCAGGTGATAGAAAAGGCCGGGAAATCAGGAGCCCAGGCCGGTTCCGCCCAGAACACCACCGACTTTCCTTTAAAATTGCCGCCGGGATTTTTCATAAGCATTTTCGCCCAGGATCTGGAAAGCCCCCGGGTGCTGAAACTGGACCCCGCGGGGACCCTCTTGGCCAGCATCCCCGCCCGGGGCCGCATCGTGGCCCTGCCGGATGAGGACCGCGACGGCAAAGCCGACAAAGTCGTGACCGTGGCGGGCGACCTGAACCGGCCCCACGGGTTCGCGTTCCATCCCCAAGAGCCCCAAAAACTCTATATTGCCGAAGTAGAGCACCTGTGGCTTTACGATTACGATCCCCAAAAGCTGCAGGCCACCCGGAAGCGCCAAATCGCGGCCCTGCCTTCAGGCGACGGCCGCCATTGGACAAGAACCCTTCTGTTCATCGGGAAAGATACGAGGGCGGGTTTGAAACCCGCCCCTACAGAAGAGGCACAGATGTCTGAGGCTACACCTGGGTCGGCGTCCTCTTATCGTCTGCTCGTCTCGGTGGGTTCCGCCTGCGATGTCTGTGTGGGAAAAGGCCCCCGA
>CAZLRL010000583.1:0-1747 GCA_964561645.1 uncultured Desulfobacterales bacterium | reverse complement strand
GTCACGGTGCTGGTGGACAACGACGCGGCCCGGGAAAACGTCAGCCGCTTTTTGGAGCGGGCGGGCTACAGGGTGCTGGTGGAGATGAGGGGCGGCGGTTATGCGGTTACCGGCGTCCGGACCGGGGAAGGTGCGCCCCTGCGCCCGGAGGACACCCGGGAGGAAGCCGCGGCCCACAAGATCCTGGTGCTGGTGGGCACCGACCGCATGGGCACGGGCGACGACGATCTGGGGCGGAAGCTGATCGCCAGTTTTCTTGGCACCTTAAAAGAGATGGGGCCGGAGCTCTGGTGTCTGATCTTTTTGAACGCGGGCGTCAAGCTGACGGTGGCGGGGTCCGAAGTTCTGGGCAGCATCCAGGAACTGGCCACCGAAGGGGTCATGGTGCTGGTGTGCGGCACCTGCCTCAACCACTTCCAGCTCCTGGAACAGAAACAGGTGGGGGAGACCACCAACATGTTGGACATCGTCATCCACATGCAGCTGGCCGACCGGGTGATTTCCCTGACTTGAAAAGGGGGGGTAAAGTGGCATTTCGGGGCTGGGGGTGGTTGTCTGGGGCTCTGACGCCAAGCCACGGTTTCTTTAGGCCGGTTAATGATTGGCGGCAGCACCCCCCGTATGAATTAACCCGCCTGTTTTCGGTAGCACGGGCATCTTGCCCGTGCGCACGGGCTGGAAGCCCGTGCTGCCGGTTAGGGCCGTTTAAGGGTGAATGTTTCTTTCAAAAGGGTTGGGAATCAGTGGACAGCAATCCATGGTGCGTAAGACGCACCCTACATAATATTTGAACCTTGAACTTTTATGGGAAATTGCGGTGACTGAACCAGACGAGTCCATCACTCCGGAGATGACCTTGCTCGAGGTGCTGCACCAGTATCGCCAGACCGAGGCGGTGTTGCGGCGCTATGAAGGCGAGGCCCAGGGGTGTCTGCTTTGTCAGGCTCTTTTCGACACTCTGGCGGAGGCCGCGGCCAAATACGGGCTGGATCTGGAGCGGTTGCTGCAGGACCTGCGGGAAGTTGCCGCAGGCCCAACCGATAAACTCTAATCCTACTGCGTTGATTTATTCTATAACTATTTAGATATATTAAAAAATCCTTCCTAACCCCCCTTTAGAAAAGGGGGGAAATTAAATGACTTTTGACTACTTAACTTTTCAGGACTAAAAGCTGCTGTAAAACCTGTTTGCCTGTCATCCGGAGAGTGGCGCCTGATCTAGAAGTCATTGAAAAAACTAGATTCTTCGCTGCGCTCAGAATGACAAAATTTCTTAATTCGGGGTTTTGCCAAGCTTGTAGAAAAAGGAAACTCACGCATGAACGACAAAGTCATGCCGCCCCTGATGGAGCAGGTGCGGGCCTCGGGTTGAGCCGCCAAGATTCCTCCCGGGCTCCTGGAGGAAATCCTGGCCGGCCTGCCGGTCAAATCCGATCCCAAGCTGGTGGTGGGGATGGAGACCTCGGATGACGCGGGCGTCTACATCCTGACGGACGAGATCGCGCTCATCCAGACGCTGGATTTTTTTACGCCCATCGTCAACGATCCCTACACCTTCGGCCAGATCGCCGCGGCCAATTCCTTAAGCGACGTCTACGCCATGGGGGGGCGGCCCCTCACCGCGCTCAACATTGTCTGCTACCCGAGCCGGACCGTACCCAAAGAGGCGCTTCAGGCCATACTGGCGGGGGGGCTGGACAAAATCCACGAGGCGGGGGCTCTGCTTGTGGGCGGACACAGCGTGGAC
>CAZLRL010000582.1:0-1749 GCA_964561645.1 uncultured Desulfobacterales bacterium | reverse complement strand
ACATGGCTTTTATCAGGCTGATGTAATAGAAAATGACCAGACTCTGATTCTGGATACCCTGGCCCTCTTCCGGGGCGTGGTGGAGGACCGCCTGGCGGGCCGGGACAACAGAATCATCGCCGCCCGCTTCCATGAATCCCTGGCCGCAGGCCTGACCCGCCTGTGCCTCGAACTCCGGGAGCGCACCGGACTCAATCTCGCCGCCCTGTCAGGCGGGGTGTTCCAAAACGCCCTTTTATTGACCTTACTAAAGACCCGCTTGACCCGGGAAGGCTTCGAGGTTTTAACCCATAAGCTGGTGCCCCCCAACGACGGCGGCCTCTCCCTGGGTCAGGCAGCCGCAGCCGCCGCCCGGCTGGGGCCAGGGTAGAAATACAGATGTGGGGGGAGGGGGCTAAGGGGCGCAACTCCTTACCCCCCTCCCCCACGCCCACGTTCTCAACCCAAACTTCGGGAGCACAGGCGTCCCGCCTGTGGAAATAAAAAGAAACAGAACACAGGCAAGATGCCTGTGCTCCCGGTTAAGGGGTTTTGAGATGGGGTTTGGGAAGAGAGCAGGAGCCGCTGCTCCCTGGCCCTCCCCCCGCAAAACATGAGGAACCCATATGTGTCTTGCTATACCCATGCGTATTGTGGAGATTGACGGCTTTTTGGCGGTGGCCGAGGTGGACGGGGTGCGTCGGGAAGCGCGTCTCGACCTGCTTCCCGAGGCCGCGGTGGGGGATTACATCCTGGTGCATGCCGGCTTGGCCATCGCCACCGTGGACCCGGAGGCCGCGGAGGAAACCCTGACGGTCCTGAGGCAGCTTACTTATGAGGTTTAGTGAAGAGTATCGGGACCAGGAACTGGTGCACAAACTTGTCCACCAGATACGAGAGATGTCTCCGGGTCCCGCCACCCTGATGGAGGTCTGCGGCACCCACACCATGGCCGTGGCCCGCTTCGGCCTCAAGTCCCTTCTGCCTCCGGGAATCAACTTGGTCTCCGGGCCGGGGTGCCCGGTCTGTGTCACCTCCCAGGAGGACATCGACGCCTTTCTGGCCCTGGGCGGCCTGCCCCAGGCGATATTGGCCACCTTCGGCGACATGATGCGGGTGCCGGGTTCGACCACTTCTCTGGAGCGGGAAAGGGCCCGGGGAACCGAGGTGCGGGTGGTATACTCTCCGCTGGATGCCGTGGCCCTGGCCCGGGAAAATCCCGACCGGGAAGTCATATTTTTCGGGGTGGGCTTCGAGACCACCATGCCGGCCACCGCCCTGGCAATCAAGGCGGCCGCGGCCGACAAACTGGAGAATTTCTCTGTATTTTCTGTACATAAAACCATGCCGGGGGCGCTCGCAGCCCTGTTTAGGAGCGGCGAAGTCAAGGTCTCGGGCCTTCTCCTTCCCGGCCATGTCACCACCATCACCGGACCCGCGGCCTATGATTTTATCCCCCGGGACTTCCAACTCCCCTGCGCGGTGACGGGCTTTGAACCGGTGGATATACTCCTGGGCGTTTCCTCTCTTCTGAAGCAATTAAGCGCAGGCAAACCGTTAGTAGACAACGTCTATACCCGGGCGGTGCAGGCCCCGGCCAACCCCCGGGCCCAGGCCCTGCTGGCCGAGGTCTTTGTGCCTAAAGACGCGGTCTGGCGGGGTTTGGGCGTCATTCCCGGCAGCGGCGCCGCACTTCGCGAAGAATATGCCCCCTTTGACGCCCGGCGCCGTTTTACCCACCGGCTGGCCCCAACACCCCCGGCCAAGTCC
>CAZLRL010000581.1:0-1765 GCA_964561645.1 uncultured Desulfobacterales bacterium | reverse complement strand
AACCGGGCATAGCGCCGGGTCATCTCGATGCTGTTGTGCCCCAGAAGCTGCTGCAGGCACTCCAGGCGCATGCCGGCGTTTAACAACTCGGTGGCACAAGTGTGCCGGAGACAATGGAGGCTATAGCCCTTGTGACCCAACCCGGCCTTTTCCAGGTACTTAGCAAACCTGATCCGGGCCGCGGTATAACTCAGGCGCTGATGACCCTGGCCATAGAACAGATATTCCTTCTCCGGGTCTCTCCTTTTCAACCACACCTTTAAAGCCCGGCAGGCATCCTCACTCAAGTAGACTACCCGGCCCACCCGGGTCTTCTGAGCTTCCATGATGATGATCCGTTTTTCTCTGCGGTTCACCTCGCTCATCCTGGTAGCCAACAGCTCCCCGATGCGCATCCCGGTCCGGAGCAACACCAGGATCATAGCCCAGTCACGGGACTTCTTGATCACGGCCAGGAGCTGTTTCACGTCCTCCGGGTCCAGGGCCCGGGGCAAGGCCTCCGGCACTTTGACCCTCAGCTTACGTTTCAGGATATCGGGATGCACCACTTCCCGATCCACCAGGTAACTCACAAAGGCATAGAGAAGCCGCAACCGGGTGGACACAGTCATGGGCTGCATGCCCCGATCTTGCTCGTACTCAATAAAGCCGCTCAGGTCATCCCTGGTAATGGTTTCCAGATAGGTCCGGTCATTTTGCTTCAGATAGGCCAAAAAGACCATCAGCGTGGTGATGTAGCTGCGGAGGGTATTGGGCCGGCAATTACGCCGCTTCAGGTCGTACAGATAGTCCTTGACATAAGGCCGCCCAAACAGCCCCTTTTTAACCAGCTGCTTTAAACATTTTTCAATCTGGGGATCTTTGGGCCTGGGATTTAAGGCGTCCAACCTTTGCGGCGAACGTTCAGGCGGGTGGAAAAACTGATGGTCTTCGAACTTCGGTCGAGGAGTATACTCAACGGTCATCTCTACCTCCTTTTCCTCAGAAAAAACAGGTAGATGATGACCTGGCAAACTATCTCCCGTCAATCATCTTTTTATTACGTACAGTGGCAAGTAACTGGCTATTATTGTATCTTTCTTCCAAGCATTATAAATTCGCCAGAATTAGGAGTCATGTTTTTACCACGCTCGGAGGTGGTATGAGTATATGGCCTCAGTTTTTCCCTTGGCTCACACACCATTACCGAGCGGTGCTGGGCTGGGGTTCTTAAGCCTTATCTTGAGGTATTCGAGTTCTGAGAGGCAGGTACGCGCAGATTTTTAAAAAAAATTAATCTACCCAGTTGGTGAATTGACAAAATCTTGGAAATTTGTGCTATTATGCCTCTGCTGAAAGGAATCGGTTACAGAAACAGAAGTTTTGGGGATTTTCCCCATGCAAAGGGGACCAAAAACCGTTTCTTGACTGCGGTGGCCAAGGCTGCAGCATAATCTCAGGTTTGTGGAGGGAAATATTATGAGAATTAAAAGAATTTTGTTTTTCATTTTACCCCTTTTATTGTTATTAAATGTTAGCTTGTCTCTATCGGACGATATTTCAAAAATAGAAGACAAGGCAATCCGAGACATAATTGTCAAAGGCCCAGGGGACCGATTCGTCATAAAGGATATAATTCCGTCCAAAGGGAATGAAACCAAAATATTTATCAGCGGTGCTCCCCGAGGGGCGATGCGAAAAATATTACTTTATGATGATGGTATTCAAAAATCAAATGTAGGATTTTACGCAGTTGGGTCGGGCACAAATTTGGAAAGACGTACTA
>CAZLRL010000580.1:0-1779 GCA_964561645.1 uncultured Desulfobacterales bacterium | reverse complement strand
CCGGATTATTCCTAACCGGGTCGCTTTCCCTGGGTGAACATCTGCCGCAAGTCCTCGTACAGGGCAATGGCGGGCTCCTGGCCCCGGCGCACCCAGACCTGGCCCGGATAAAGGATGCCCCCCAGGCTCTGGGTCGCCACGTGGGGATACCGGGGAGCCAGGTCCACCGTGAAAACGCCCACCCGGATGTGGTCGCCCACGGCTAACTCCTTATAGGAAAAGCGGAGCCGCGGATCAAAGGCATGGCGGGCCCAGTCCTGGAAATCCGTGCCCTTCCAGGACTTGAAGATCCCCTTGACCTCCCGCTCGGCACCGTGGTCCTCAACCCCGAAAACCAGAAAGCCCTGTTGGCCGGCGGGCCGGTTGGCCAGCGCGGCCAGGTCCCGGAGCAACTTGGCCTTGCCGGTCTCCCACTGGGGATGGTCTTCCCCTTTGAGCAGTTCCAGGGGAAAGCTTTCCTGCCAGTCGAGCCAGGTGTCCTGGGGTTGGGCCAGCAACCTTTGAAAATCTTCTTTTTTCATGCGGGCACCTCCGACTTGATCCGCCCCCAAAAGATAAGGTCTCTTGAGGACGCCGTCAGGGCTTGAGGGTGCGGTTTGCTCAGGTTGTTGAAAGACCGCCGCTTGGTTCGGTGCCGAAATTTTTTTGAGATTGTAAGTCTATCACAGGTTCGGCCCCCTGTCAGGAAGGTTCAAGGTTCAAGGTGGTTCAAAGTTGGAGCCGCCACCCAGACAGGTCAAAAACCATGTAGGGTGGGCACCGCCCACCATTCCTACCAAATTACCTGAAATTGTTCGGAAAAGATCCCTTGCAGGAAAATCTGCCCAGCCCTTTATCCCGCCGCAGCCCGGGCTTCCCGGAGCAAATCCTCCCCCCACGCGGCCACAAACTCATCCACGTCCTCCTGCCAGGGCCGCATGAGACTCAGACCGGCTGCTTGCAGACGGTGGTTTTCCAAAATGGAGTTGGGGGGCCGGGCCGCAGGGGTGGGAAAGTCGCGGCTGGAGCACGGTTGGAGGGGTTTATCCACCCCCAGGCGACCCAAAAAATGGCGGGCCAGCTCGAACCAGGTGCAGTACCCCTCGCCGCTGGCATGATAAATTCCCTCACTGCCCGCGTCCAGAAGCCGGGCCAGTTGCAGGGCCAGCCGGTAAGACCAGGTGGGGGCACCGAAATGGTCCGCCACCACCTTCAGTTCGGGAATCTGGGGCGACAGGGCCAACTGGAGGATTTTGGTCAGGAAATTGGCGCCGTGGCGGCCGTACATCCAGGAGGTGCGCACGATCAGATGGCGCGCCCCGGCCCCCTGAACGGCCCGCTCTCCTTCCAGCTTGGTGTAGCCGTACCAGGACAGGGGATTGGGGGGGTCGTCTTCCAGATAGGGGGTCGGCGAGGGTTTTTGACCATCGAAAATATAGTCCGTGGAAATATGCACCAGCAGCGCCCCGTGACGGGCGGCGCTGGCGGCCAGGGTTCGGGGGCCGGTGACGTTGCCCTTAAACGCCTCATCCCGCTCGGTTTCGGCCCGGTCCACCTGGGTGTAGGCGGCGCAGTTGACCAGGGCCCGGGGCCGGAAGGCGGCGACGGTCGCGTCTACCTGGGCCGGGTCGGTGATGTCCAGCTCACCCCGGTCCACGGCCAGCACTTCATGGTCGCGGTGCAAAACCTCGAAGCAGTCTCGACCCAAAAGGCCCCGGTCGCCCGTGAGCAGGATTTTCATCAGGGTTCAAGGTTCAAAGTTCAAGGTTCAAGGTTCAAGGTTTGAACGCCGCGCCGGCG
>CAZLRL010000579.1:0-1782 GCA_964561645.1 uncultured Desulfobacterales bacterium | reverse complement strand
TTGCCCCCAGCCGGGCCCCGGAGCTTTTGCCCCGGGAGCGGGTGGTGGGCGCGGCCGAACGCGTCCGGGCCGACGGTTCGGTACTGACCCCCCTGACCTCCGGGGAAATCGCCCGGGTGGTCCGGGAAGTGGCGGCCTTGAAGCCCGAGGCGGTGGCGGTGTGCCTGCTGCACTCCTATGTCAATGCCGCGCACGAGGAGCAACTGGAAACTGCGCTGGAGCCTCTGGGGGTGCCCCTCTCCGTTTCCAGCCGGGTGCTGCCCGAGTTCCGGGAGTTCGAGCGCACCTCGGCCACGGTCATCAACGCCTACCTGGCCCCGGTGCTGGCCCGGTATCTGTCCCACTGGCGCCGGGAGTTTCCTGTAACCCCCCTTTTCATCCAGCAGTCCAGCGGCGGTTTTCTGCCGGCCCGGCTGGCCGCGGCCTGGGGTCTGGCCACCGTACTTTCCGGACCCGCGGGCGGGGTGAGCGGGGCCTGGAAGCTGGGCCGGACCCTGGGGACCGACCGGCTCATGACCTTCGACATGGGGGGCACCTCCACGGACGTGGCCCTGGCCGCGGGGGAGCTGCCCTTCACCAGCGAGTACGTCCTGGATGATTACCCCCTGGGCTTGCCGGTCCTGGACATTCACACCGTGGGCGCGGGTGGGGGGTCCATCGCCTACCGGGACCGGGGCGGGGCTCTGCGGGTGGGTCCCCAGAGCGCCGGGGCCGACCCCGGCCCGGTGTGCTACGGCCGGGGCCGCGAGGTCACGGTCACCGACGCCCAGCTTTACCTGGGGCGCCTGCTGCCTCAATGTTTCCTGGGGGGACGGATGCCCCTGGACAGAGCGGCCACTCATCGGGCCGTAAGCGATTTGGCCCGGGACTTCGGGGTGAGTCCGGAAGAGCTGGCCCTGGGCATCATCCGGGTGGCCAACAGCCACATGTCCAAAGCCCTGGCCCAGGTGAGCCTGGAGCGGGGCCACGACCCCCGGGATTTCACCCTGGTGTGCTTCGGCGGCGCCGGAGGTCTGCACGTCTGCCAGGTGGCCCGGGAACTTGGTGTGAGGCGGGTGCTCCTGCCGGCGCAGGCCGGGGTGCTGTCGGCGCTGGGTATGGCCCTGGCCGGGCTGCGCCGGGATTTTGCCCGCACCCTGCTCTGGCACGGCCCCCGCCTGGCCTGGGAGCCGCTGCGCCGGGCTTACGAGGACCTGGCGGCCGAAGCGCTGGCGGAAATGGCGGCCGACGGCCTCGAGCCTCACACCATCCGGGTGGGCGGGGAGGTGCAGCTGCGGTATTTGGGGCAGACCCACACCCTGGGCGTGCCCCTGGGGCCCGATTTTCTGGCGGCATTCCACGCCCGGCACCGCCGCCTCTACGGCCACGATTTCCCCGACCGACCGGTGGAGCTGGTGCTGTTGCGCGTCCATTGCCTGGCCCCGGAGCCGCGTCTGGACCTGCCCACATTCCAACCCGTGTTCCCGCCTCCCGCGTTGGCCCGGCCCCGGCAGACTCGCCTGTGGCTGCCGGAGGGCCCGGCCACGGTGCCGGTGTTTTACCGGCCGGAGCTGCCCGAGGATTTTTCCTGCCGCGGCCCGGCCTTGATAACGGAGGATTTCGCCACCACCCTGCTGTGGCCGGGCTTCGAGGCCCGGCTGGCGCCGGGGGAGCACCTGATTCTGGAGGACCATGGGTAAGGGGCAACCAAAAATTTGAACCGCCGGATCGAAAAACCTGGACAAAAACTTTAAGTAATACTAAATGGTTAACCAATTAAAGCCTTTTTCAGATCGCTGCCGT
>CAZLRL010000578.1:1564-1787 GCA_964561645.1 uncultured Desulfobacterales bacterium | reverse complement strand
GGCCCGGGCCGGCCGGGGTCTGTCCGGCGGCAGTTCCTTCGGGAGTCGGGGCTCTCGCACTATGACCCCGCAGTCCAGCTCAGGCGTGCGGTCCACGGACCCGAGCAGCACCAGGTTGGCCCCCACGATCCCCTCCCGCAGCGCCAATCCCTACTCCTCCAGATCAACGGCCAGCTTCTGGCGCGGCCTCGGGGGCGGCTTTCTGGGAGGTTTGGCCGGGAGC
>CAZLRL010000578.1:0-1554 GCA_964561645.1 uncultured Desulfobacterales bacterium | reverse complement strand
GCCGCTGGCTCTTCGGCGGCCCTGACGCCCAGGCCGGCCCGGAATCCGGGGACGCCCCCGGTTTCGGACTCGTTGACCTGATTCTCCTCGCTGGCCTCGGATATTTCATTTACTGGCTCATCACCAGAAGGCGGCGTCAACACACTGCGGCCCTGCAAGGGGCCTACGAGAGCAATCCGGCCGGGGCCGACCTGCAGCCGCCGGATCAGGAACTGGAACCGCCGCCGCCCCCTAAACCACAATGGGACCTGGAAACAGGCCTCCAACATATCGAGCGATCAGATCCCTTGTTCAGCGAACCAAAATTCAAAGACCAGGCCATGGATTATTTCTTCAAGATCCAGGGCGCCTGGGTCGACCGGGACCTGTCCACCGTCAAGCATCTGCTGACCAGGGAAATGTTCGAGATCCTCCGGGAAGACGCGGAAAAAATGCGCCGGGACGGCCTCATCAACCGGCTGCAGAATATGGCGGTGCGGGAAGTCAACCTCACCGAGGCCTGGCAGGAAGCCGGCCAGGATTATATTACCGTGCGGATTTACGTCACCCTGCTGGATTACACCGTCAATGAGAGGAGCGGCGAAATCGTCGCCGGCAGCAAGATCGAACCGGTAAAATTCGAGGAATACTGGACCTTCACCCGCCCCGTAGGAAACCACCCCTGGCAACTATCCGCCGTCAACCAGGCGGAATGAGCCAGTAATCAGTAATCAGTGGTCAGTAATCAGGAATTCAGCAGGGGGGCAGATCAGTCGTGTCCGGTACGAAAATTGCCTAATTACAAGTTGCAGTTTAAAGGTAACACAGGCTTTCAAGCCTGTGCTGGCGGAGGCAATTCGCTTAAACTCGCAAAAACTTTGCCAGACGCTCATGAGGTCGGTTCATTTCAACTGTTCACTGGTCACTGATTACTGAACGGTGCGCTTCCTGGTCCCCCCACACACTTTTTATACCAATATCGCTTTCAAATGAAACAAACTTGTGATGTAACCAATTGATAAGCTTATTTCTTTTTACAGAAAACCGAAAACCGAAAACCGAAAACGGTCTTACTCCACTCCCAGGCGCTGGGGGTGGGTGTAAATGTTCAGTCTGTTATCCCGGACAAAGCCGACCAAAGTGAGGTTCAGTTCCCGGGCAAGATCAATGGCCGTGGTGGTGGGCGCGGACACCGCGGCCAGCACCGGGAGTCCGGCCCGCGCCGCTTTCAGAGCCATCTCGAAGCTGATGCGCCCGCTCAGCAGGGCCACCAGTTCCCCGAAAGGCCGCTTTTCCAGCAGGGCCCGGCCGATGACCTTGTCCATGGCGTTATGGCGGCCCACGTCTTCGGCGCTCAAAAAGACACGGCCGTCCAGGCTGGCCAGGGCCACGGCATGGGTGCCACCTGTAGCCTTGAACACAGGTTGGGCCTCCGGCAGGCGGGCCATGAGGGCCAGGAGCTGGTCGGGGCTTAGGGTGAGGGTACTGGCCACCGGCGCTACCTTACGACAAATTTCATCCACCGCCTCCTTGGCACACAGGCCGCAGGAGGAATAGGCCACCTCCAGGTGGCGG
>CAZLRL010000577.1:0-1797 GCA_964561645.1 uncultured Desulfobacterales bacterium | reverse complement strand
CCATAGCCTTCAAGGAATGGACATTCACTATATGGCCCCTTCAGAAGAGGATCTTCGTCAGGCTATGGCCCGTTATACCGACTGGCAAGACGATCAAATTAAAAATGTTGTACAAGGTGTTTACAAACCAGAAAAAAACGGCTGAGGGAATATCGCTTAACCCCTTGAAATTACTTGGCGCCCCCGACAGGACTCGAACCTGTGGCACAGGGATTAGGAATCCCTTGCTCTATCCATTACTGAGCTACGGGGGCTCGGGGTTGAGGTCGCCGCGGACGCTGCGCGGACTTTTTTGAGATGGAGGCATTATATCATAACGATTCATTTTCTCTTATCCCTGACCATCTCACCCTAAAATTTCCGGCATTTTACCTCCACTCTTCAGCATGACCAACCAGCAGATATTCCCGAGATATTCCCGCCAGCCTCACCCCCTGAATTTCAAAAGTGACACAAGTTTTCCTTTTCCACCCTCCTTCCCCTCTTCCCACCTTGAAAGCGGTAAAAGGGCTGTGGTATGATACGCCGATTTTATGGGTGTGGGTACAAAAACGCTCTGGGTGTGGATCTGTATAATCCTCAGTTGCGGGGCCGGCGCGGCCTTCGGCGAGGAGGTCCCTCTTTTCCCCCAGGAGAGCTTTCCCGGGGGCCCGTGGCGCCTCCGGGCCCAAAAAGTCATCTACGAAGCCCAGACCCGCACCTACACCGCCGAAGGGCAGGTGGAGATCGTCCAGGGCGACCGGCGCCTGACCGCCCAGTGGGCCCGGGTCCACGAACCCACCAAAATCGCCCGCCTCAAAGGCAAGGTGGTCCTGGTCCTGGACGGCGACATCTTTTCGGGCCAGGAAGGCTCTTTTAACCTGGTGACCCGCAGCGGTGAAATGCGGGGGGCCCGCCTCTTTCTCCAGCGCAACCATTTCCACCTGGACAGCGATCTGATCCGCAAAACCGGGGAGCACACCTTCTATGCCGAAAAAGCTACCGTGACCACCTGTGACGCCGATCGCCCCGCCTGGAGCTTTAAAACCCGGGAAATTAACGTGGTCCTGGAAGGCTCGGCCCGGGCCCGGGGCAGCACCTTGCGGCTGGGCGGCCTGCCGGTGTTTTACTCCCCCTTCCTGACCCTGCCCGTGGTGACCAAACGCAAATCCGGCCTGTTGGCCCCCAATCTGGAACTGAGCAAGTCCAGCGGCACGGTGCTGGAATTCCCCGTTTATTGGGCCATCAGCAACCACGCCGACGTCACCTTTTACCAGAATTACCTCAGCAAGCGGGGTTATATGCAGGGGGTGGACCTGCGCTATCGGGGGCGCCGGGATGCTAAAGGGAATCTCCGTTTCGTTTATCTGAAGGACGGCCGCCCGGATACTCAGGTCAGCAACCGCTACTGGGTGGCGGGCATGGTGGACCAGCCCCTGACCCCCGACCTCAAAATGCGCCTCACCCTGGACCGGGTCAGCGATCCGGCCTACCTGGAGCGCTTTAATTTCGGCTACCTGGGCCTGAGCCGCTATTCCCTTGACTTGCTGAACAACTTCGGCCGCCAGCTGGAGCCGGAAGAGATCAAAACCCGGGTCTCCACCCTGCTGGTATCCGGCAACTACCCCTGGGGCAATGTCACCGCTTTCGGGCGCAACTACCAGCGGCTGCGCTCCATCGAGCGCTTCCCTTTCAACCAGGCCCCCGGCGCGCTCCTGACCACGCTCACCAGGCCGGTGAAAAAGCTGCCCCTCATGGTGGGCCTGGAGTCCTCCTACGGCTATTATCTCCAGGAACAGGGCGGCCGCGGCCACCGGT
>CAZLRL010000576.1:0-1798 GCA_964561645.1 uncultured Desulfobacterales bacterium | reverse complement strand
GACTTGGGGCGGCGCGTAGCCGGAGGCCAAGGGCGCGCACAACTTTGAGCACGGTGGCAAACTCCGGGTTGCCTTCCGGTGACAGGGCCTTGTAGAGGCTCTCACGCCCCAAACCCGTTTCCCGGGCGATTTGGGCCATGCCCTTGGCCCGGGCGATGTCCCCCAAGGCGGCGGCCACCAAGGCCGGGTCCCCTTCTTCGAGCGCGGCTTCCAAATAGGCCGCCATGTCCTCCGCGGTTTCGAGATGTTCCGCCGCGTCCCAAGGTCGAGTTTTGATTTTTGCCATAACATCCCAACCCGAAAGCCTGAGCGCAGACTAAAGCCTGCGGCTACATTTTTTGCACACTGTTTTTCGGACAAATCGTGACTTCACTGTATCCCATAAGATACATATAGCAAAGGAAATATTTTGGAAAAGATAGTAGGAAACCTCATTACTGCCCTCTGTCCCAGATTTCCCAAAAAGTGATAGATGTCTGAACAGCTTTCCGTAATAATAAAGTAATGTCTGAACAAACCCATTCTTTTTCATCTTCAGGCCAGCCCCACCGCCGCATTGACTACAAGCGGGAGCTCAATCCGTCCCAGTATCAGGCGGTGACCGTCACGGAGGGGCCGGTGTTGGTCATTGCCGGGGCGGGGAGCGGCAAGACCCGGACCCTGGTCTATCGCCTGGCCTACCTGGTAGACCGGGGGGTGGACCCGGGCCAGATTCTGCTTTTGACCTTCACCCGCAAGGCCTCCCGGGAGATGCTCACCCGGGCGGTGGAGCTGCTCCAGCGCCCCCTGACCGAGGTCATGGGCGGCACCTTTCATTCGGTGTGCTATCACTGGCTGCGCAAATACGGCCAGCTTCTGGGCTATCCGGAGGGTTTCACGGTCATGGACCGGGACGACCAGGGGCACCTGCTGGCCGACTGCAAGGACAAATTGGGCCTGAAAGGCGCGTCGGGCTTCCCCAGAAAAGAAACCCTGGCCAGCATTATCAGCGCGGCGGTGAACAAAAACCTCTCCCTGGAGCACGTCCTGGCCCGGGATTATTTCCAGTTCCTGGAGCAGCGGCCCCACCTCGAGCACCTGGCCGCGGCTTACCGGGAGGAAAAGCGCCGCCAGGGCCTCATGGACTATGACGACCTCCTGCTGGAGGGCCGCCGCCTGCTGCAGGACCACGAAGACGTGCGCACGAGCCTCTCGTCCCGCTACCGCTACATCATGGTGGACGAATACCAGGACACCAACCACCTGCAGGCGGAACTGGTGCGCCTGCTGGCCTACACCCACCAGAACGTCATGGCCGTGGGGGACGACTGCCAGTCCATCTATTCCTTTAGGGGCGCCAATTTCCGCAATATCATGGATTTTCCGGCCCTGTTTCCCGACACCCGGATCATTAAACTGGAGGAGAACTACCGCTCCACCCAGCCCATCCTGGAGCTGGCCAACACGGTCATCGCCGGGGCCAAGGAGAAATACACCAAGTGCCTGTTCAGCCGCCAGCCCGACGGCCTGAAGCCGCGCCTGTACCGGGCCGGCACCGAAAATGAACAGTCCCGCCTGGTGGTGTCCCAGGTGGAGGAGCTGAAAAGCCAGGGTACCCCGTTGAACAAAATAGCCGTGCTCTTCCGGGCCGGGTACCATTCCTTCGATCTGGAAATCGAGCTGACGCGCCGGGGACTCCCCTTTATGAAGTTCGGCGGCTTCAAGTTCATGGAGACCGCGCACGTCAAAGACTTGATTTCCTATCTCCGGGTGGTGGCCAACCCCCGGACACCCTGAGCTGGACCCGTCTGCTGACGCT
>CAZLRL010000575.1:0-1808 GCA_964561645.1 uncultured Desulfobacterales bacterium | reverse complement strand
CATCCCCGCCCTCTTTATTTTTTCGAGAAAGACTGATCCCAGCCCGCTCAGGCAATATAATCCACCACCTGGTAGCCCTTTTCTTTCAGCGCGGCCATGACAGGCTCCAGGTCGTCCTTTTCAAGGCGGAAGAAGTAAAAGCGTTTGCCTTCCTTGGTGGGCCCCAAGGCAATGTTGATGATCGTGCCCCCCTGGGCCTGAATCAGGCGGGAGACCTTTTCCAGGGTATCGGGCGCGGTATCCAGCAGCAGGTCCAGGCGGGAGCTGCTCCGAAGCAATCCCAGCATAATGATGAACGCGGAGAGCAGGTCATTGACCGTAAGCACCCCCACCAGCTTTTCCCCCTCCAGTACCGGCATGCCGCCGATCCGATGCTCGTGCACCAGCCGGGCCGCCTCCTCCACGCTGGTCTCCGGGGTGACGGAAATGGGGGCCTCCACCATCACGTCCCTCACGGTGATGACCTCCAGCATGGAGGCCAACAGCACCTCCCTGAGGGTGCGGGCGCTGATCCAGCCTACCATGAGGTCGTCCTCGACCACGGGAAGATGTCGAATCTGGTGCTGCTGCATGAGCTTCAGTGCCTCACCCACCCTGGTTTCGGGTGCAATGGTGATGGGTTCCTGATTCATGATTTCGCTGACCCGC
This sequence comes from uncultured Desulfobacterales bacterium, assembly GCA_964561645.1. GTDB lineage: Bacteria > Desulfobacterota > Desulfobaccia > Desulfobaccales > 0-14-0-80-60-11 > JBGSLA01. Next base: position 1,160 of record CAZLRL010000575.1, on the reverse strand, counting down.
ATCTGCTCCCTCCTCTTGATGAGTGGGCTCACCTTAAAACAAACACCCGAGAAATTCAAGGAAATTGCGATGAACAGGCCGTTTGGCCAAAAATCGTGCGACGCACAGACGGGGAGTTATAGCGGCGAAGGCAGGATGGGGACAGCATCATGGCCGCCGGGGCGGCGGCGCTCAGGATAAATGATTGGGTGATCCTGATTCCAAGCGGTACTATGCGGTACTATAAGGAACGAGAAAAACCCAACCAGCCACAGAACCTCAACGGGTTCACCACCGAAAACAGGAAACCGAAAACCGAAAACTTTCAGTTCGTCGCCAGCACCGTCTGCATAGTAGCCATCAGGTGTTCGGCTTCCCCGATGTAGGTGGACAGGTTGGCCCGGTGGTTGGCCAAAATGCCGTCCTTGTCGCCGTTGGTGATGAGCCAGGGATTGAGGTGCGCGGCCGCATGCAGGGCATGGATGGTGTCCTCCAGAAGCTTGTGGGTATTTTTCTTCTGGAGCTCCGGGTGAAAATCCTCTTGCACCGCTTCGAGCATGGTAGCCATGCTCAGGGCCACGCCCTGGGAAAAATAAAAATAATCATCCGTTTTGAACCAGGATACGTCACTGCCGTTGGGCTCGGTGTCCTTCAACAGGTTATAATAGCAGGACCCCAGGATGTCTTTATAATTGCTGAACAGGGCAATGAGGTTGTCCACCCGGGTGTAAAAGCGGCTGCGCCCCTTTTGCAAATCCTCGATATAAATCCCCAGATACTGCATGGCTTCCCGGTATTTGCCCGACGCGGAGGGGAACCAGTATTTTTCCGGGCTGACCATGAGATAATTCCGGGCTTCATTGACCTCGGGATTGTAGGCCTCGGTGACCGCGAAGCGGGTCATGTTTTCATTGAGCACCAAAACGGTGCGCCGGGCCACCTCCAGGACTCCGAGCTGCAGGTGGTTGACGTTGTCCGTCAGGCCCATCTTGCCGAAGAAAATGGTGTTGGGCCGCCAACCGAACAGGGGCTGGTTTACCTGGTCATCAATAATTTTGATCAAGGCCTCGGTAAAGATCACGCCCCTGACTTTTTCGGCCGGGGTAGGCGGCTGGGGCGCCGGAGCCGGAGCGGGAGGGGCCGGGGCGGGAAGGACTGGAGGGGCAGGTTCCGGCGCGGCA
>CAZLRL010000574.1:1533-1815 GCA_964561645.1 uncultured Desulfobacterales bacterium | reverse complement strand
TGGGCGCGGTGCTGTACGGTTTTCATCACCTGGAGCAGGCTTGAGAGGAGGGCCCGGAGCACCGCCACACCAACGTCAACCAATGTCGGGAGGAGGAAAAATGACACGTCACCTCGATATCGATCAGTTGTCGATCAACACCATCCGCACCCTGGTCATTGATGCCATCCAGCAGGCCAAATCCGGCCATCCGGGCACGCCCATCGACGCGGCGCCCACCGCCTACACCCTGTGGCAGCACTTTTTGCGTTACGATCCGGAGCATCCCGACTGGATGAACCG
>CAZLRL010000574.1:0-1523 GCA_964561645.1 uncultured Desulfobacterales bacterium | reverse complement strand
CTGTGGGCGCGATTTTTAAAACACAATCCAAAAAACCCTGCCTGGCTGGATCGGGATCGGTTCATTCTTTCCTGCGGCCATGCTTCCATGCTGCTCTACAGTCTGATTCACCTGGCGGGCATCAAGGCCGCCAATCCGACCTATCAAAAAATGGGGGAAGACGCGGTCACCCTGGAGGACATCAAAACCTTTCGCCAGGGAGGCAGCCGCTGTCCCGGCCATCCGGAGTACGGCTGGACCTCGGGCGTGGAAACCACCACCGGCCCCCTGGGACAGGGCGTGGCCACCAGCGTGGGCATGGCCATTGCCGGCCGCTGGCTGGCCGCGACCTACAACCGGCCGGACTTCGACCTGTTCGATTTCAAGGTCTATGCCTTGTGCGGCGACGGCGACATGATGGAAGGCGTGGCCAGCGAGGCCGCGTCCCTGGCCGGGCACCTGCGTCTGGCCAACCTGTGCTGGATCTACGACAACAACCGGGTCACCATCGAAGGCCACACCGACATTACCTTTACCGAGGATGTGGCCTCCCGCTTTCTGGCTTACGGCTGGAACGTCACCCGGGTCACGGACCCCAATGACCCGGAAATGTTGAGGCGGGGCTATCAATACTTTTTGGATAATCAGGACAAGCCCACCCTCATCGTCGTGCACAGTCACATCGGCTACGGCGCGCCCCACAAGCAGGACACCCCGGCCGCGCACGGCGAGCCCCTGGGGGATGAAGAGGCCCGGCTGACCAAGGAATTCTTCGGATTCTCCGCGGACAAGTATTTCGAGGTCCCCGACGGGGTGCGGGAGCACTTCAAGGCCACTATGGGCAAGCGGGGCGCCAAGCTGCGCCAGGAATGGGAGCAGCTTTTCGAGCGCTACCGGTCCCAGTACGCCGACCTGGCCGACCAGATCGAGCACATGCAGCGCCGGGAGCTGCCGGAGGGTTGGGAGAAGGCCCTGCCCACCTTTCCGCCGGACCCCAAGGGCAAGTCCACCCGGGAGGTGTCGGGCAAGGTGCTGAACGCGGTGGCCGAGAAAGTGCCCTGGCTCATCGGCGGCGCGGCCGACCTGGCCCCGAGCACCAAAACCCGGCTCACCTTCGAGTTCGCCGGCGACTTCGAACCACCGGGCACAGGCGGCGATTACCGGGGCCGCAATTTCCACTTCGGCATCCGGGAGCACGCCATGTGCGCCGCGGTGAACGGCATGACCCTTACCGGGGTGCGGGCCTTTGGTTCCGGTTTCCTCATTTTCACCGATTACGCCCGGGGCTCCATGCGCCTGTCGTCGCTCATGGACCTGCCGGTGATCCACATCTGGACCCACGATTCCATCAGCCTGGGGGAGGACGGGCCCACCCACCAGCCCATTGAACAGATCGCGTCCCTGCGGGCCATGCCGGGGATGATCGTCATCCGCCCCGCGGATGCCAACGAAATGGTGGAGGCCTACCGGGTCATTATGTCTCTCAAAGACCGGCCCGTGGCCCTGATCTGCACCCGGCAGGCCCTGCCCACGGTGGACCGCAG
>CAZLRL010000573.1:0-1819 GCA_964561645.1 uncultured Desulfobacterales bacterium | reverse complement strand
GTTTTTGGTAGATTCCTTTTGACAAAGAACATTGGGTTACCTTTAGGCAATTTTCGCACCGGACACTACTGGGTTTAAAGGGGAGTTTGAGGGGAAGACCGGGCCACAGGTAATATGTTCCCCCGCTTTTCCTCAATTTTACCGGGAGAACAGGCATCCTGCCTGTTTTTACCACAGGCGGGACGCCGGTGCTCCCGCTGACTGCTGACTGCTAACTGTGCTGACTGCTAACCGCTGACTGCTGATCACTGATCACTGATCACTGGCAACTGAGTCCCCATGACCGCCGCGGTTCTCATCCTGCCCCACCAGCTCTTTGACCCGCATCCGGCCCTGCACCGGGACCGGCGGGTGTATCTGTTGGAGGCCCCCCGTTTTTTCCGGGATGACGAGGTCCCCCTCCGCTGCCATCAGCAGAAACTGGCCCTGCACCGGGCTTCTTTCAAGGCCTGTCAGGAGCGCCTCACCGACCAGGGTTATACGGTCACCTATCTGGATTTTGCCCCTGGCGCCAAGATGCGGGATCTCTGGGATCAGGTGCAAAAAGACGGAGTGGACTTCCTCTACGCGGCCGATCCGGTGGATCATTCCCTGGAGCAAAAATTGGCCCAGGGAGCCAGGGCCGCCGGGGTCAAGCTGCAGATCCTCGAGAGCCCCGGGTTTATCTGCTGCCGGGACGAAATCCGGGCCCATTTTCAGGATGCCGGCCATTTTCACCAGACCAGTTTTTATATCCATCAGCGCCGGGAACGGGGCATTTTGCTGGAGGGGGACAAACCCCGGGGAGGCCGCTGGACCTTTGACACCGAAAATCGCCGCAAGCTGCCCAAGGACGTCAAGGTGCCGCCGCCGCCCGCGGTCACTGAAAACGACTTCCACCTTGAAGCCCGAAGCTACGTGGCCGACAAATTCGCCGACCATCCGGGCCGCCTGGAGGCCTGCCGCTATCCCGCCACCCATGAGGAGGCCCGGGCCTGGCTGCGGGATTTTCTGGAACATCGCCTCCATCTCTTCGGGGACTACGAAGACGCCATCTCCGCCGAAGAACCCGTAATCTTTCACTCCGTGCTCTCCCCGCTCATTAACCTCGGCCTGCTGACCCCCCGCCAGGTGCTGGACGACACCCTGGCCTACGCGGGTGAGCACCCCGTGCCCCTGAACAGCCTGGAGGGCTTCGTGCGCCAGATCCTGGGCTGGCGGGAGTTCGTCCGGGCCGTGTATGTGCTGGCCGGGGAGCGCCAGCGCCAGGCGAACTTTTTCGGGCACACCAAGGCCTTGCCCCCCGGCTTCTATGCCGGCGCCACCGGGGTCCTGCCGGTGGACACGGTGGTCCGGCGGGTGCTGGACACGGGCTATGCCCACCACATCGAGCGCCTCATGGTCCTGGGGAATTTCCTGCTGCTCTGCGAAGTGGACCCCCGGGAAGTGTACCGCTGGTTCATGGACCTGTTCATCGACGCCTATGACTGGGTCATGGTGCCCAACGTCTTCGGCATGAGCCAGTTCGCCGATGGCGGCCTCATGATGACCAAGCCCTATTTCAGCTCCAGCAATTACCTCAATAAAATGAGCGATTTTCCCCAGGGAGATTGGCAAGACCTGTGGACCGCGCTGTACTGGCGCTTTGTCAACCAGAACCGGGATTACCTGGCCCAAAACCCCCGCCTGGTGCCCATGCTCGGCTACCTGGACCGCCTGAGCCCGCAAAAACGCCGCCAGCTCTTAAAAACCGCAGAAGATTTCCTGGCGACCTGGTAGGCCCGTGCTTTGGGCTTCCAGGGAATATGTTCCCCCGCTTTTCCTCAATTTTACCGGGAGA
>CAZLRL010000572.1:0-1837 GCA_964561645.1 uncultured Desulfobacterales bacterium | reverse complement strand
CTTTCTATGAACATGCAGCGCCGCCGCGCCCGCCGGCGTGGAAACCGCCGGGCGCGGCGGTTCACCATTTCAGGCTTCGTTGTGACTTTTTCGGTCATGACGGTTCGTTGGCCATGAACCAGGCTTTTCTTAAAGCAATTTTTTCCTGAAACTACCGGGGAGGAGATCCGGGTCGGCTTGCCAGGGGGCATATCCAGGGGTGCGCCGGGCCTGGAAAATGACCCGAATCACAGGCCTTACGGCCCTCCCCTGCCCCGGGCGGATCGGAACCGGGGAAAAAATCCCGCCGAGGCCTGAAAAAATTGCTGTTCTAGTTAATAGCAGACGAGTTAGCGCTATCTAATGAAATGAAAACAAAGGCGAGGGACTCAGGAGGGTCAGCAGGGAAGGATCAGGATGGGCCACCGGTTTTGCGGGGGTCGGCGCCAGAATTCCCGGGATAATGAGCCGGTCTCGGATTCCCAGGAGGAAGCCTGGCTGCTGGGAGACAAGCTATGAACACCAAGCGAACATTTCTCAGGATTGTGGTCTTTTTGAGTATAACGCTCCTTGTGGCCGGAGCGGTGCAGATGCCCCGGGCGGCCCGGGCGTCCATGGAAGACGCGGCCATTTTCTATGAAGAACTGAACCCGCACGGCGAGTGGGTGGAATACGAGAATTATGGTCCGGTGTGGTATCCCACCCGGGTGGAGGAGAATTGGCGGCCCTACGTGGACGGCCGCTGGACGCCGGCGGACGAGGGCTATGTTTTCGAAACCCAGGAACCCTGGGGCTGGGCGACCTATCATTACGGCAACTGGATGCCCACCGAGGAGTACGGTTGGGTGTGGGTGCCCGGGCGCACCTGGTATCCCAACACCGTGACCTGGCGGACCTCGCCGGAAACAGAGAGCCCCGACGAGTCCTATATCGGCTGGGCCCCCATTCCGCCTCCCAACTATACCCCGCAACCGGGCTATTACCCCGAAGGATATTATGGGGGCGGCCCGTATCGGGGACCAGTTGAGAATCTGATCACCTCACCTTTCTGGATTTTTGTCAAGGCGGCCAGCTTTCTGTTGGGATTCTCCGAGCCCTATTCCCCAGCTTACTCCTACTGGGGCTGCCAAAGCCTGGCGCCGCCGCCGGTGGTGCCCTACTACTATAACCGCACCGTGGTGGTGCATAACTATTACACTCCCGACTACTATCCCCGGGGAATTTGGGCCGGGCGGGGCTACTATAACTGGGGTCCGTCCATTCCCTACGTGTCCCGGGTGACCCGCATCAAGCAGGTTAATATCAATAATTACGTGCGGCAGGTGAACATTTACCAGCGCCGCAATGTGGCTCCTCCTCCGGGACTGGTGGCCCGCCGGAGTTATTTCCGGCAGGTGCTGCCGCCGGCCATGGTCCAGCATCGTCCTTTGCCCCGGGGACAGCGGATTCACGATGTCCAGGCGGCCCGGGCCAACCTGGTGCGGCCACATCTGATCAAGGCCGAGGCGATCAAAGGGGCCCCGACTTTCCGGGCTCAGATTCCCAAGACCCGGGCGAACCGGGGGCACGAGGGGCAGTGGCGGCGCGGGGTTCCCGGTGCGGCCCTGCCGGCCAGCGCCATGATGCGGCCTAGTCAACAGATGGAAAACCACGTGCGCACGATTCCGTCCTCCCAGCGGATCCAGCCGGTGTCGCCCCGGGGCCGGCAATGGCAGGTGCCGGGGATGTCGGGGACTCCGGGTACTCCGGGCGGCCAACCCGCGGGTTTTCATAAGCGCCGGGCGCCCGAGGCGGCCACGCCTGGGGCCGCGACCGTGAGAGCCGCGCCTCCCGGAGCCGAGAGCGCCAGGATGAGGCC
>CAZLRL010000571.1:0-1842 GCA_964561645.1 uncultured Desulfobacterales bacterium | reverse complement strand
GTGGCTCCTGGGGCTGGCGGCCGGGGTGCTGGCCCTGGTGCTGCTGATCTGGGGGGGTTGGGCCTTGATGCAACCGAGCGCGCCCGAGCGTGCGGCCAAGCCGGCGCCGGCCCCCGCAGCCCGGAAGCAGGCAGCCGCCCCTGAAATGGGGGGTCCACCTCGCAGTGCGGGCGAGGCCCCGGCGCCAGGGCCTCATCGAACCGTGCTTTCCGTGCCCAAACCATCGCAGTCGGCGGCCCCCAAAACGGCCCAGGCCGCCAAGCCGGACACGTCCCCGCAAGGCCGCTACCAGCTGCTGGTGGTCACCTATCTGACCTATGACGAGGCCCGGGAGATGAAAAACAAGATCCGGAGCAAAGGCCTGCCGGCCATGGTCTACCGGGTGAAGGTGAAGAACAAACCGTATTTCGTGGTCAAGGCCGGTCCCTTCCCGGACCGGGAACGGGCCGAGGAAGTGGCCCGGCGTCTGAAGAAAGAGGAACATCTGGGGCAGGTTCCCAAAATCGTGAAAATAAAAGCTGCGACTCTGAAAACTTCATCCAGGCAAGCACGCCAATGAGTACACCGGTTCTGGCCACTGATTTCGCTGATTTAGGGCCGCGCCACCAGGGCAAGGTCAGGGATATTTACGATCTGGGGGATCGCCTGCTCCTGGTGGCCACCGACCGCATCTCCGCTTTCGATGTGGTCATGGCGGACCCCATCCCGGACAAGGGGCGGATTTTGACCCAGATCTCGGCGTTCTGGTTCCGCCTGTTGGCCGACATCATCCCCCATCATCTCCTCTCCCTGGACGTGGAGGATTTTCCCCCGGCGGCCCGGGCCCATCGGGAGGAGCTGGCGGGCCGCACCATGCTGGTCAAAAAAACCCGGCCCCTGCCGGTGGAGTGCATCGTCCGGGGGTACCTGGCGGGCACCGGTTGGGCCGACTATAAAAAGACCGGCGCGGTGTGCGGCATCGCGCTGCCCCCCGGGCTTAAAGAGTCGGACCGGCTGCCTGAACCCATTTTTACGCCTTCCACCAAGGCGGAATTGGGCACCCACGACGAAAACATCACCTTTGAGGAGGCCGTGGCCAGCATCGGTTTCGACCTGGCGGACCGGGTCCGGGAGGTCAGCCTGGCCCTCTACCGCCGGGCCCGCGACTGGGCCGAACCCCGGGGGATAATCCTGGCGGACACCAAGTTCGAGTTCGGCGCGGCCAACGGGGAGCTTCTCCTCATCGACGAAGTGCTGACGCCGGATTCCTCCCGGTTCTGGCCCCGGGATGACTACGAACCGGGGCGGGCCCAGAAGAGCTATGACAAGCAGTATTTGCGGGATTACCTGGAGTCCCTGGGCTGGGACAAAAAACCCCCGCCGCCGCCTTTGCCGCCGGAAGTGGTGGCCAACACCCGGGCCAAGTACCTGGAAGCCTTGAAGAACCTGACGGGGGAGGATTTGGCCTGAGGGCCAAAACCAGAAAAATTGCTGTAGGGTGCATTTCACGCACCGATCTTGGCGCGTAGGACGCGCCCTACGACTTTGAACTTTGAACCTGGTTTTCGGTGGTTATAGGGCGTTTTATGCACCGGTGGCGGCGGCCATGGGCCGCCCGATAAAACTTTTTAAAATGTAGCCGCAAGCTTTAGCTTGCGAAAATGATTGAGGAAATAGGCGCAGGCTGGAGCCTCGCGGCTACAGAAAAAAGAGTTTTGATGTGGTTCCCGGGCTTCTGCCGGGGAACTTTTTTTTGGTGCAGGCTCTGCCTAAGCAGCCAATATTCTGGTGAAGCGGCCGTCTCTGGCCGCCACGGTCTTGGCGGGCACGGAGGCCCGCGCCACCGAAATTTTCAATTTATGT
>CAZLRL010000570.1:0-1847 GCA_964561645.1 uncultured Desulfobacterales bacterium | reverse complement strand
ACTTAGGCCCGAAAAACCCCTAAAATTAACCTCCAACTGTCGAAGATGAGTCTGAGGGAGCCGCAAGGCGACCGAAGAATCTTGAAATACGAGATGCTTCGGGCGTCTTCCCTGGACCCCGGCCCTAACTCTCCCGCCGCACCGCCTCTGCTTCCACGGTCAATTCCACCGACGGCAGGAGATCCACCGGTTCCCCCAGCAAGAAACGCCCGGCGCTGATCCATTCCTTCAGGTGGTTGGCCACTTCCCGGGCCCGCGTCATACTGGACAGGGGTACGGTGGGCACCTCGTTATTGTTCAGCATGATTTTGCCGCTCATGAGCTGCTCGTACGTCACCTCTTCCAGGACCTTGCTGCTGCCCTTGGGATAGTCGATGCCGTAGTCCACCACCGGGGTGATGATGTCCTCGTTGCTCACCGCGCAGAAATGGGCCATCTCTTCGTTCAGCAAGGGGATGGGAACTCCCAGCCCCACGGCCAGGGAGCAGCCGTAGCCCAACATGCTCACCCCCACCAGATAGCGCTGATGCATCTGTTTCAAATCCCCCACCACCATGAGGGTGCCGGCCGGCCGCGTGGGCACGCCGTTCGAGTTCCGGGGCCGTCCTGGATGATGCTGGGTCCCCGGAAACGCCACATAGCCCACCCCGCCGCCTAAAAAAATCCGGGTGCCGATGCCGATGGTTCTGAAATAGGGATCATTCATCAGGGGACTCAAAGCCCCGGAGGTGCAATAGTTGGCGTTGCCGGCCCGTGGTCGCAAAGGCCCCATGTAGGTGTAAATGATGCGCTTGGACAGATTTACCGCGCAATTATAATTTTGATAGGAATTGCGGGGGTTGCACAAAATGGCATTCATCATGCCCTTCAGGTTGATTTCCTTTTCCACCCGCTTGTTGGGGTAGCAATCGGTGCCATAGGCCTCGGCCACCAGGCTCAGGGTTTTGCCGGCCACCAGATCCTGAATGACGTGCCCGCCGCCATACTTAAATTCCCCGGGATAGACCTTATTCAGGGGGTCATCCACGGCCGTTTCGGTGGCCCCCAGGTAGATATCCACCGCGGCCACCCCGCTATAGGCCGGCACATTATTGAGCCACACCTTGCTGGCCTTGATGGGGGGTTTGCTGTGGCCGAAATTGAGGAAGGCCCCGGAAGAACACATGGCGCTGAAGGTGCCCGTGGTCACCACATCCACCTGGCGGGCCGCCTCCACCTCCCCTTTTTGGCGCACGATATCGATAATCTCTTCCGCGGTGACCACTACCGCCTGGCCCTGCTTAATCTTGTCATTGATTTCCTGAAAAGTCTTATTAACTTGAAAATGAGACATGAAATTCCCTCTGTTTTGCCGGGTCAAATGATGCTGGACAGTCTTTTCAATGCCACTCTCACCTTTTTTATTACCAGCCTCGTCTCCCTCTTTGTCATCGTGGACCCCACCGGCAATATCTTCCCCTATCTGTCCCTCTCCTCCGGGGTGGCGCCGGGCCAGGCCCGGGCCCTGGCGGCGCGGGCCTGCCTTTACAGCTTTGTAATCCTGACCTTCTTCGTGGTCCTGGGCCGGCTGGTACTCAAATTTTTCGGCATCAGTCTGCCGGCCTTTCAGATCGCCGGCGGCCTGGTGCTCTTCCGCATCGCCTTTGACATGATGGAGGGCCGGGGCCACTTCAACCGCCTGGACACCTCCTCCAGCCTGGCCCCCGGGGATTACCGGGACATCGCCCTCATCCCCCTGGCCATGCCGCTGTTGGCGGGCCCCGGCGCCATCTCCACGGTGCTGGTGCTCACCGCCCGCTCCCGAACCATGCTGGAGGACGCCATCCTGGTGGCGGCCATCGCCCTGA
>CAZLRL010000569.1:0-1848 GCA_964561645.1 uncultured Desulfobacterales bacterium | reverse complement strand
TATTCCTCACAGATCTGCCGCAGCCGCCGCACCGCCGCGTCTTCTCCAAACTCGGCCTCAAAGCCGGCCAACTCGGCCAGCGCCCGCTCAAATTCTCCGTCCCGGTAATATTCCCACGCGGCTTCGTAGCGCCGGGCCGCGGCCAGGACCTTCTCCGGCACCCGGCCCGCCTCCCCCAGGACTTCGAATATGGCCGTGGCTTGAGTTCTCCCGGACACCACCAGGCGATCCAGGCGGCGCCAGGCAAAAAACGGCGCGCACTCATGGTACAGATTTTCTTCCACGAGGATGGTCGTGCCATAGAGCTTATTCAGCCCCTCCAGGCGGCTGGCCAGATTCACCGCGTCGCCCAGCACCGTGTACGACAGCCGGGTAGACGAGCCGATATTCCCCACCACTACCGGACCCCGGGCCAGGCCGAAGCGGGTCGGAAACGCGGGTTTGCCCTGCTCGAGCCAGTCCCGGTTGAGGGTCTCGAGCCTGCTCCGGCAGCGGAGCACCGCCCGGATGGCCTCTGCCGCCTGGTGTTCCACCGGCACCGGCGCGCCCCAGAACGCCACGATGGCGTCGCCCACGATTTTATCCACCGTGGCGCTGTGCTCCTCCAAAATACCCATCATGGCCTGAAAATACTCGGCCATATGGAGAGTCAGGGCTTCCGGGTGCATGGTCTCCGCGGTACCGGTGAACCCGGCAATATCGGTAAACAGGACGGTGAGCACCTCCAGACGCCCGCCGATTTTGGCCACTTCCCCTTTGGCCACCAGCTTTTTCACCACCTCCAGGGGCACATAGCGGGAGAAGGACTGCAGCGCGGTCAGGGATTGTTCCTGGGCTTCCCGGAGTTGGGTAAATTCCTTGAGCCGGGCGTCGATCTTCTCGTCCACCTTGAAATCCAGGTCGCTGATCCGGCGGCTTTGGGCCGCCAGGGCTTCCAGGGGGCGGCTGTAGGTGCGGGCCAGGAGAAAAGAATACAGCAGCGCCGCCCCCAAAGCCGTCAGGGTGGCAAAGAGCAGATAAATCCGCTGTTGCCGAATCCCCGCCAGTAAATCCCGGTTGGGCACCAGGATGACGGTCCACAGATAGCGCGCCCCGCTCAAGGGATAGGCGTTGATTCCGGCCCACCAGTCCTCTCCCTGGGAAGTGAAAGGAAATATGGCCCGGCGGTTTTGTTCCAGGGACTGGGCCACCCTTTTGTTGGCGCGGGCCTCGGCCACCGCGGCGTTAAATTCCGGGGTTCCCAGCTCGCCGACCTGACGGAGAAAAGCCCCGCGGATGCTTTCCGGCGAAGAAAAATCCTTATGGCGCGGAAGCCCCAGGGCCCGCCAATTGTCGGTAAAAATCGCGGTTTGGGAATTTTCGCTCACCTGTTCGGACCGGGACTGGGTAAAATTGGTCAGCGCGGTGAGCAGCACATCGTAGGCAATAGCCTGGGTCAGGCCGTCGTTCTCCCAGCGGATGGAAGCCGTGATCCCCAGATCCTTGGTGGTATAAAAAACGTAGGGTTCGGTCCAGCAGACCTTTTGGCAGGGTTTATCCGCCAGCGTCTCATACCAGGCCCGTTTGCGGGGGTCATAGTCCAGGGTCTGCCAATCAGCCGACGTCACCCGGCCGTCCTGGGCCGCATCGAACCACAGGGTTTCGGGGCCCCATTTTTCCCGGGCCACCACCCGGTTGCGGATATGCCCCGAAGGCAGCTGCAAAATCAGGAAGCCGTCCCCTCGGGCCGTGGCCACCTGCACCGAAGAAATTTCCGGCACCTGCAGCAGCAGCGGCAACAGCAAGGTGTTGAGACGGGTGGCGGCCCAGCGTTGGCCCTCGGTTACCTGGCCGGCTCGGCCCGCCGCC
>CAZLRL010000568.1:0-1850 GCA_964561645.1 uncultured Desulfobacterales bacterium | reverse complement strand
CATGGAGGTGGTGGTCAAGGGGCTGGAGAGCATGGGCCAGGCCGAAGAAGGAGACAATGAGATAAACGATGGCGTGCATGACGTTGCGGCTGGTGATGGCCAGCAGCGTCGCGGCCAGGATGATGCCTCCCAAAAGATAAAAAATCAGGCCGTACAAAGTCATGTCGCTTCCCGGTGCCTCCTCAAGGCAGATTGCTCCTCAGGTTAACGGGCTTGGCCTCCTTGATGTGCTCGCCCTTATCCTGGTAGGCCGTCACGCCGGCATAGCGGTAGAAATTGTAGTCATGGTTCTTGCCGCCGTGGTCCACCAGGAGGTCCTCCTTTTCGGCCACCAGGGGGAGAATTTTGTACTCGCAGGTTTCAAAATTCGGCGTCAGCTGGATGGCCAGGGTGGGACAGGCCTCCTCGCACAAGCCGCAATAGATGCAGCGGGCAAAATTGATGCGGAACCACGGGGCCCAGCGGCGGCCGTCCTCCCGCTGGGCGGACTGCATGGAAATACAGCTCACCGGACAGACCGCGGAGCACAGGTAACAGGCCACGCAGCGCTCCTCGCCGTTGGGGTCCCGGGTCAGGATGATGCGGGCCCGGGAGCGCTCCGGCAGGGGCCGCTTGTATTCCGGGTATTCTTCGGTTATGGGCTTGCGAAACAGATGCCTGAAAGTGGTGATAAACCCTTTGGCCAACCCGACGAGGGCGTCCCAGGTTACTACGATCATATTGCGCTTCATTTTCATGTTACATCCCCACCCAGAGCATGACACCGCCGGTGATGACGATATTGATGAGGGCCAGGGGCACCAGCACCTTCCAGCCCAGGTGCATGAGCTGATCGTACCGCACCCGGGGGAGGGTGCCCCGCAGCCAAATGATGACAAAGACCACGGCCAGGACCTTGAGGGGAAACCACAGGAGCGGCGGCAGCAGCGGCCCCCGCCAGCCCCCCAAAAAGAAGACTGCCACTAGGGAGCCCAGCACCACCATGGTGATGTATTCCCCCAAAAAGAAGAGCCCGAAGCGCATGCCGCTGTACTCCGTGTGATAGCCGGCCAAGAGCTCGTTTTCCGCCTCCGGCAGGTCAAAGGGCAGCCGCTTGGTCTCGGCCACGGAACTGACGAAGAAAATGACGAAGGCCAGGGGCTGCACGAGCACAAAGGGGTAGCGGCTCTGGGCCGCGACGATGTCCACCAGGCTAAAAGAGCCCGCCAGCATCACCACCGGCACCAGGGACAGGCCCAGGGAAAGTTCGTAGCTGATCATCTGGGCCGCGCCCCTGATGCCCCCCAGGAGGCTGTACTTGGAGTTGGAAGCCCAGCCGCCCAGGGCCACGCCGCAGACGCTGATGGAGGACAGGGCCAGAACATAAAGGAGGCCCACGTTCAGGTCGCTCACCACCATGGGAATTTCGCGGCCGCCCACGGTCCAGCCCTGGCCGAAGGGGATCACCGCGAAAATAAGCATGGCCGTAACCGCCACTACCGCCGGGGCAAACAGGAAAATCAGGCGGTCGGCTGGGGCCGGCATGGCGTCCTCTTTGGTGAGCAGCTTGACGGCGTCCGCCAGGGGCTGCAAGAGCCCGAAAGGTCCGGCCCGGTTGGGTCCCAGCCTGATGTGCAGGCGGGCCAGCAGCTTGCGTTCGGCGTACACCAGGTACGCGGCCACCAGCAGCAGGATCACCAGGACCACGCTGAGTCTGATCAAAAGCAGGATGAATCCCACAATCCAGGCAGTCATACGATCTTACCGTTTCTCGAAGTCTTGGCGGGCCAGCCATACCGGCCAGGCGCTGATTTTCTGCCAGGCCAGGCGACGGTGCCGGGGCAGAACCGCGACCCCGCGGGCCATGGGTT
>CAZLRL010000567.1:0-1854 GCA_964561645.1 uncultured Desulfobacterales bacterium | reverse complement strand
AACGGCCCCGTCCCCCATGTCAAGGTCACCTTCCGCCTCACCGAGCAGGCGGCCCTGTATCTTTTGGGAGGACTGGGCCGCCAGGGCATCTGGACCTCCACCAGCGACACCGGCTGGGCCCTGTTGGCCCTGGGGAAATATTACCAGGGCGCCAGCTTCAAGGAGATGGCGGGCCGGGTCACGGTCAGCCTGCCCGGCGGGCCGTCCCGGGAGCTCGATTGGGCGCCCGGCGGCTCCGCGGGCCTCACCCTGGACAGCCAGGCGCTGCTGCACAAACCGGCAGTGCGCCTGAAGGGGGAAAAGGGGCGCACCTGGCTCTACCAGGTGGATCTGACCTATCCCCGCCTGGACCTCAAGGACCAAGGGGAAGACCGGGGCTTCAAGGTTACGAAAAAAGTGAAAAACACCGACGGCAAGGAGGTCATCCGGGTGGGTGATCTGGTGAAGGTCACCCTGGATATAGACATCCAGGGCCTGGCCCGGCGTTACATCGTGCTGGACGATCCCCTGCCCGCGGGCCTGGTGGCGGTGAACTCGGCCTTGAAAACCGAGGAGCCCGCGCCGGAAAAGAAGGCCGACCTGTATGATTACCTCACCCCGGACGGCGTCATCCGGTTTTTCCCCAATCATTTCGAAATTCGGGAAGACCGGGTGCTGGCCTTCCGGGACCGGGTCTACCCCGGGACCTTCAGGTTTGAATATTACGCCCGGGCGGTCTGCGAAGGGGATTTTGTCATGCCGCCCACCCAGGCCGCGGCCATGTACAACCCGGGGGTCCAGGGTTTTACGGCCCAGGGTCGGCTGACCATCCAGAGTCAGGAGCGCTGATGGGGGGTATATCAAGGCCTCGGGAGCACAGGCTTCCAGCCTGTGCAGAAACAGGGAGCCCGAAGTCGGGGATCTCAGCCCCTAATACAAAGTTTAAAGAACGGTAGCACGGGCTTCCAGCCCGTGCCGCACGGGCAAGGTACCCGTGCTACCGACTACTTAACGGAAGGGAAAGTTGTGTGGGGTGGGCTCTGCGCACCATAATTCAAAGAAAAAAACACCTTTCGTATCAAATAAACTGGAGCAAAAAGGCAAACCTTGGTGGCACAGGTTTTCAACCTGTGCTATCGCAGGCTTAGCCTCGCGGCTACATTTTATCGATCCTGATTTGCGTGTGGTTGCAAAACCTTAACGGACAGCACTGCCCTGACTTTCCTTATCTATGAGGTAGGCGAATCTGGGCTCCTTTGCCCGAGGATATGTTGAAAAATAGGAAACATATATCAAAAATTGGCTGGCTTGTGCTGGTATTACTGTTGACTGGCGGGGCCCTCTATCTGGAAGCGGCTTCCCGGGTTGACATGGCCGCCCTGGCGCCCGCGCCCGGTCCCCTGGTCCTCGACCGGGAGGGCCGTATCCTGCGCCTGGTTCCCGGTTCTCAGGGTCTCAGAACCGTGAAGCTTCCTGCCGGGGAAATGCCGCACCTGGTGGTTTCAGCCTTTATCGCCGCGGAGGACCAGCGCTTCTGGCAGCATCCGGGGGTGGACCTGCCTGCCGTGGTCCGGGCTGCGGGCCAAAATTTGGCCGCGGGGCGCATCGTCTCCGGCGCCTCCACCCTGACCATGCAACTGGCCCGCCTCACCTGTCCCGGCCCCCGCACCTACGGGCGCAAGACGGTGGAGATGGTCAGGAGCCTCAGGATCGAGGCCGCGCTTACCAAGAAGGACATCCTGCGGGCCTACCTGAACCGGGTGCCCCTGGGGGGCAATCTCGTGGGCGTGGAAACCGCGGCCCTGTCCTATTTCGGCAAGCCCGCGGCGGAACTTACCGCGGCCGAAGCGGCCCTGCTGGCGGCCCTGCCCAAGG
>CAZLRL010000566.1:0-1858 GCA_964561645.1 uncultured Desulfobacterales bacterium | reverse complement strand
TTGGTCGTGGCCGACCCCGGGGACCTGTTGGCCATCGAAAAGGTGGGTTGGTACCAGGGGCAGTACCATGTCCTGGGCAGCCTGCTCTCGCCCCTGGAGGGCGTGGGGCCGGAGGACATCCGGATGAAGGAGCTCCTGGAGCGGGTGCGGGAAGAAGTCGTCACCGAAGTGATCCTGGCCTTAAACCCCAGCCTGGAGGGCGAGACCACCACCACCTTTCTCAGCCAGGAATTAAAACTCCTGGGAGTCAAGGTGAGCCGCATCGCCTACGGCCTGCCCATGGGCGGCGACATCAAGTACGCCGACCGGGAGACGTTGCGGGAAGCATTGAATCATCGGGTCGGGACGTAGGGGGCGGTCAGCAGTCAGCAATCATCAATCAGAGTCAAGATAACACCAACGAGAACCAAATCTTGGTTAAGGGCACCTTTGCAAAAACGTCAATTTCCGTTCCCAAAGAAAAGATCGCCGAGTTTTGCCGGAGGCATCACATAAAAAAATTGGCGATTTTTGGATCCGCTCTGGGGGCCGAGTTTCGGGATGACAGCGATATAGATATTTTGGTGGAGTTTGAACCGGGGCACATCCCAGGTCTGGCCTTTTTTGCCATGGAGGAAGAATTATCGGGGATTCTGGGCCGAAAAGTGGACCTGAATACCCCCGAGTGCTTGAGTCCTTATTTTCGCGAGAAGGTTTTGCAAGAGGCGCAGGTGCAATATGTCGAAGGATGATCTCGTTCGTCTCCGACATATGCTGGACAGCGCCCGGGAGGCTGTTGAGCTAATCCAGAGCAAATCACGACCCGACCTCGATAACGATCGGGTTCTAAGTCTGGCCTTGGTCCGGCTATTGGAAGTTGTTGGGGAAGCGGCTAACCGGGTCACTACTACCACTCGCCAGCAAAACGCCAAAATCCCATGGTCTCAAATTGTTGGTCTCCGAAATCGACTGATCCATGGCTACGATACTATTAATCTGGACATTCTTTGGAAAATCCTGACCGATGACCTGCCGGTACTCATAGATCGACTAGAAAGAGCAGTCGCTTATGAATCTTCGGTTCTCTCAAAAGAATGAAGGATTGTAGGGCTGGCGTCCCGCCCGCAATTTTGGTGCGCAGTGCGCACCCTACATTTTCTATTAACAGATCAAAGAAAAAAGATGGATTTGCTTAAAAAACAATATGTTTACTGTTAAAAGCAGACCGTATGCTTGTACCAGAATCAGGCTTGATATCGCCCACCGAAAACCGAAAACAGAAAACAGAAAACCGCTTCCATGATTGACCGCCGATTGGTGCAAAATTTTGACTGGCCTTTGCTGGCGATGATTTTTGTGGTCGCGGGGGTCGGCATTGTCAATTTATACAGTGCGGGCTACAACCACGCCGCGCACGGCGCCACCCCGGTTTACGTCAAGCAAAGCTACTGGCTCCTGGTGGGTCTGGGGGTGATGCTGGTCACCCTGACCATTGACTACCGCTACCTGGAGAGGCTGGCCTATCCCCTTTATATATTTAGTATTATACTGCTCATCGTGGTGATGGTGGGCGGCAAGACGGTCTCCGGTTCCAAGCGCTGGCTGGCGTTGGGACCCGTTTCCTTTCAGCCCGCGGAGTTGGTCAAGATCGCCATCATCCTGGCCCTGGCCCGCTACTTCCACCGGCTGTCGCCCCAGGGCCCCCTACCCCTCAAAGACCTCCTGCCGGCCCTGGTGCTGGTGCTGCTTCCCGCGGCCCTGATCGCCAAGCAGCCGGATTTGGGCTCGGCCATTTTAGTGACTATGGTGGGCGGGTCCATGATTTTGCTGGTAGGGGTCAACTGGCGGACCCTGTTGATCGGTGCGGCCCTGCTGTTCA
>CAZLRL010000565.1:0-1868 GCA_964561645.1 uncultured Desulfobacterales bacterium | reverse complement strand
ACCACCGGGCCGCCGGCCTGGCCACGCTGGATGCGGTGCTGGCCGCCGGCAACCCCCACTACTTCCCCGAGCAACTGATCGATGGACTGACCGCGCACCGGGTCGAGGAGGTCTACCTCTTTGGCGCCGAGGAGCCGGACACCTGGGTGGACATTACCGAGACCCTTGAGCACAAGCTGGCGGCTGTCGAGTGCCACGCCAGCCAGGTGGAGAACATTCGCCGGCTGGCCCAGCAGATGAGCCACTGCGCCCGAGAGTACGGCGAGCATGGCGGCCCTGCCTACGCCGAGGCCTTCAAAGTGCTGCATCCATTTTGTGAGATCTGATGTTGAGTCCAGCGGCCCCGTGGGGGCAAAGGACAAGACAAGGAGTGACAAGCGATGAAATCTGGAACAGATCCTGGCGGCCTTTCGGGCCGATCCTGATAAGGCCCGCAAGACCAACCGCCTGGAGGGGTTTGGAATCTGGAGCCGGGACAGCCTCAGTTCTCGGCGCGGGTGGCCTTCGAGGGGCGCGAGATGACGTTGGAGACGGACCAGCCCCCAGGACAGGGCGGCGGGTCTCGGCCCGGCCCTATGCTCTACTGCCTCTACGGCCTGGCCTCCTGTTACACCGCCACCTTCGCCACCACGGCGGCTATGATGGAGGTGGAGCTGAGGAGGCTGGAGGTGGCGGGGAAAGCGACGTGAACTTCGCCCCCGTCTTGGCCTGGCCGAGGGACCGATCATCGAAGGGGTGCGGGTCACCCTCTCCGTAAAGAGCGAGGCCCCCGAGGAGAAGATCGCGGAGATCGAGGCTCTGGCCGCCCAGCGGTGCCCGGGAGTCTTCTGTATGGCCAACGCCATCCCGTTCGAGACGCGGCTGGAGTGGGAAGGGAGAGGGTAAACACGTCCGTGGAAAATCTGGCGCGCATCGTCCAGGCACTGGTCGCTGGCTATCCGACCGCCGATGTCGAGACGACGCAGCAGGAACCGCTGCGGGTGCTGGACGTAGCCCTGATCTACGCTGGCTCCCAAAGCCCAGACCGTGCGGCAAGCGGGTCAGAGCTCAATCGCGGAGATTTGGAAAGCAATCCGAAATGATGCCGAGGTGGACTTCCACCCCGCCTTGGCGGAGGTGGAGCGCTCGAAGGTAATCTACGTAACCGGCAAGTTCATGAACAACAGGGCCGTGGGGATGGCCATCACCGAGCTCGCAATGGCCCTGGCTGAGGGAAGGGAGGCGGAAAGTGGCTGAACCCTACTATGAGCAGGCTTGGGCAGAGGGAAAGCTGGTGCTCCTGGACTCGTTGCCCCTTGGTGTGGTACCTGTCCGGCGGTGGACCGGGTGCTGGAACAGGAGGTGTTGCCCCACCATGCGGACCGGCTCTTGTTGGTGAAGGTGAACGTGGAGGAACACCCGGCGATGGCGGAGCAGTATAACATCCTCTCGGTACCCACAGTGATGCTCCTCACCCCAGAGCGGGAGACCCTCTGGCGGCGGAGCGGACTCTTCCGTGCGGAAGGATTGGAAGACGTTTTAGGGAGGTAACCCAATGGCTGGAAAGAGGATCCTTATTCTGGGGGGCGGTGTCGGTGGTATGGTCACCGCCAACGCCCTGCGCAAACAGCTCGACCCGGAACATCGGGTGGTAGTGGTGGACCAGCGGGCCCAGTTCGTCTTCACCGGCTCGCTGTTGTGGGTGATGATTGGCTGGCGCCCGCCGGCGCAGATCACCAAAGACCTGCGGCGACTGGTGCACCCTGGCGTCAAGGTGCGCCAGGCCGAGGTGCAGGAAATCGACCCAGAGCGGGCCGTGGTGCAGGTCAACGGCGACGAACTGGCCTACGACTACCTGGTGGTGGCCCTGGGCGATGACGTGGCCACCG
>CAZLRL010000564.1:0-1872 GCA_964561645.1 uncultured Desulfobacterales bacterium | reverse complement strand
GCAGGGCTTTTTGTAAGCGGCGGCGCCAGCTCCCCGCCAGGCGCTCCCGGTAGCGCACGGAAAAGGGGCTGATCTCCACGGTAATGGCGTCCGGACGCCAATACTCCAGGAACCGCCAGGCCCGGGCATACCCCGCCGGGTCCCCGTGGACGGTGGCCAGGAGGATGAGTTGCGTTGTGGGAGAAAGGCCGGGGACGTGAGGGCGGGGTAACTCCGGCCCTACCTGCCCTCGCGCCACAACTCCCTCCCAACCCGCGGAGGGACCGGCAAGGCGGGGCCAGGGCCCGCCTTGCCGGTCGGCAGAATTGCTCCAAGATGATTGTGGTTGATGGTTCATTGACTAGAAAAATTATTGGTGGCCCAGGTTTTCAACCTGTGCCGGCGCGCAGGCTCAGCCTCGCGGCTACATTTTTTAATTTTGGCAGTCTTTATTTATAGGGCGGCCCGTGGCCGCCGTTTGGCGTGCACGGCACGCCCTATAACTGGTTTCCAAGCTCCCGCTTGGGAACCTCTTGTGGGTCAAGCTCCTGCTTGGCGAACAAATTCTTTGTATTTCAAATAATATCAGGCACACCTGGATATTCCCAAGCAGAGCTTGGGGTCCAATTGCGTTCCCAAGCAGGAGCTTGGGAACGAGCCAAACATTATGTAGGGTGGGTCTCACGCACCATTTTTGGCGCGTAAGACGCGCCCTACAAAGACTATTTTCAGAGCCTCAGGCGGTAAAATCCAGTTGTATTAGAAGCCTGCCTCAATCCTGCACAAACTCGCGGCCTTCTTTGAGGGCCAACTCCGCTTTGGCCAGCTGGCGGCCCAGGTACATGGCGTGGTTGATATCGCTTACGGCCGCGTCCCGGGCGATCTGGTGCTGGAGGCCCACCGCGGTGCGGCCCCGGTATTCCTTCAGGGTCACGTCTTCGGCCCGGTGCTCTACCAGAATTTCATTTTCGTCCAGGGTCACCCGGAAATAACCCATAGGGTCCAGGTGCATCTTCCATTTACGCTTCTCCACCACGGTCAGGGCCCGGTCCAGTTCTTTGGGGTCGATGCTGATGGAGTGGCTGAACACCGTGATGGCGCCCGGCGGCAGGCCGGCCCTCTGGGCCACTTCCCGCTGCAGGGCCATGAGCCCGTAGAAATTCAGTAGCCAGGCGTCCACCGCGTTGTGGGTGCGGAAGGTGGCTGTGAGGGTTAATTGTTCCTGAAATTTGCGCCCAAAAACCGAGACAAAACAGGGGCGGCTTTCTTTGGCGGTCAGGTCCCGCTGATTGTCCCAGAGGGTAAAATAGGCCTTGCGGTCCTCCGGGTCTTGTTGTAAGCGGCCCGCCAGGATCTCCTCCGCGTCCAGTCCAAAATAGGTCCGCAGGCGGTGGCCGTAGGTGTAGGCCTCGTCGGGACGGAGGTCGGGATTGAGAAATTCCTTATAATAGCGGTCCAGCCTGTCGGGGTCGAGGTTGACCTGCTGGAGGTCCGCCCGGCTGGCGGGCTCGGGCTTTTCCACCACCACCTTGAGGTTTTGCAGCTCCAGACGCTCGCCTTTCTTCAGGGTCACCCGGCGGCCAAAGCGGGTGATAAGATGGAGCAGGTCCAGCCAGGCCTCCAGGGGCTGGTCCCGGACCACCTGGTGGGCCCGGGGATTGCTGGGGAAGTATTGGGTTTCCACCTCCGGGAGGGGCGGCACTTGCTCTTTTGGTGGCCTTTTCGGGGCGGACTCATTGATGGACCGCCAATGTTGAAAAAAAGCCTGAATGTTTTCCAGGGTGGCGTCGGCGTGGGGATCGCCGATGTACTTGGGGGCGTCAAAATACGATGGAAATTGTTCGGGCCGCACCAGGGGATCAAGCAGCCGCTGGGTGCCGAGAATACGCACAG
>CAZLRL010000563.1:0-1873 GCA_964561645.1 uncultured Desulfobacterales bacterium | reverse complement strand
CCCGCCGTGCCCGCCGCGATCCCCGAGCCCACTCCCAGGGCCGAGGCCGTCGCGGCATTGATCTGGATGTAATAGTAGTCTTCGGCGGAACTGTTGCCAGTGCCGAAGTGAATCTTCATCTGGTTGGCGGTGCCGGAAAGGCTGCCGTCCAGGAGCTTGACGCCGTTGAAATCCGTGGCCGTGGCAATTCGAGAAATCTCGGAAGCCATGGCCTGATACTCGCTGTCCATGATCAGACGCTGCGCGGCGGTGTACGTGCCTGTGGCTGCCTGTTCGGCCAGTTCTTTCATACGGGTAAGTTTTTCGTCGATGACCGACAAAGCCCCATCCGCCGTCTGGATGAGGGAAATGGCGTCGTTGGCGTTGCGCACCCCCTGGTTCAAAACCCGGATATCGGTGCGCATAATTTCCCGAATGGCCAGGCCCGCCGCATCGTCGGCGGCGCTGTTGATCCTGAGCCCCGAGGCCAGGCGGGACACCGAGACTGACAGCCGGTTATAGGTTTGGCTCAAACTCCGAGCCGCGTTCATGGCCATTAAATTGTGGTTAATAACCAGCGACATGACCCCTTACCTCCTTGTAAATCCCTTCAACATCCTTGTAGGGTTTTTCTAACCTTTGTTGTCCTATTCGAGTCCCCTTCCCAGAAACTTTAAAAAAAACTACAAAAAAATTACCGCCCGCGCAGTTTTTTGAAAAAAGCAGGCAACTTGGTGGGAATAGACTTATACAAAGTTGGGTGCAAAGAAGGCCGGAAGGCTTTATTTGGGCGGCTGATCTGCGGGCGCGGCCTGACCAGGGGAAAAATTCAGGACGGAAAAACTGGGGCAAAGTATGCCTTTTCAAGCGAAAATGCGGGCAGGGGGAAATTATGGGTTTGAATGAATTGAGGAATTAGTGGCGGTGGACGCCAGACATCCCTCTCACGGGCGCGCTTAGAGCTGGAGGGATCAAGCCCCTACAACAATTCGCTTTTTGTCGTGGTCCGACTCAGGAAAGACCTGGATGAGCTGCTGCTGGTCTGCTCAGGAAGCCTGTCCCTGAAAAGGGTGGGCGCACACGGGGCAGTTGGGGTTGACCGGGATAAGGTCTTCCTTGAAGGTGAAGACCCGTCCCTGGAAGGTGAGGCGGCGGCCGAGGAGGGCCGCGGGCAGGCCGCCCAGCAGGCGCAGGGCCTCCAGGGCCAGCAAGGACCCCAGAACACCGGGCAAGGGTCCCATCAGCGCGGTGGGCTGGTCCGGCAGGGATTCCGGAAAGGCGCAGGACAGGCAAGGCCCCTGGCCGGGCCAGAAGGTGGCCAGCGCGCCGTCCACTTCCCCGAGCCAGGCGTACAGCAGGGGCAGTTTGTAGCGCACCGCGGCCTGATTGAGCAAATAGCCGCCCTTGGGGCCCCGCCTGGTTTCGATGAGGAGATGGCAGCCGGCCGCCACCCGGAAAATATTGTTTTCCGTGATGGACTTGGATTGTCCTTCCACGGTGACAAAGGGGTTGATTTCCCGCAAGCGCCGCTCGGTCACGGTGGCCTTGCTTTTCCCCAGGTCCCGTTCTCGAAACAGGACGTTGTCGTTGAGATCGGCCAGGTTTATGCGGGAGGGGTCCACCACCCGCAAGGCCCCCACGCCGGTGGTCAGAAGATGCAGGGCCACTTCGGCCGCCAGACCGCCGGCCCCGGCCAGCAGGACTTTGGAAGATTTTACCCTTTCCTGGGCTTCACGGCCCCAGTCTTCCATGGCAATTTGCAGAGAATAGCGGGTCACCTCGGCTGGGCTCAGGTTGTTATTTAAAGTCATCGACGCTCCGGGTTGAAAAAAGGGGGATATAGACCCTGGATTGCCTCCCCCCATGTGCTGATTTCACCATAACCATCGGTCTC
>CAZLRL010000562.1:0-1874 GCA_964561645.1 uncultured Desulfobacterales bacterium | reverse complement strand
CCCATCATCACCATGTTTTTTCTGAACACTTACGGCATTCTCAACCTGACGGCCGGGCTGGAAAGCCTGGTGGGCAACCCGAGCTTTCGGCCCCGGATAAAGGTGCCCTGGTTTGTGTCTTTGTTGGGGGCGTTGGCCTGCTAT
Organism: uncultured Desulfobacterales bacterium; assembly: GCA_964561645.1. Taxonomy (GTDB): domain Bacteria; phylum Desulfobacterota; class Desulfobaccia; order Desulfobaccales; family 0-14-0-80-60-11; genus JBGSLA01. The sequence continues at coordinate 1,730 of CAZLRL010000562.1, read as the reverse complement.
GGGGCAATGTTTCTCATCAACACCACGGCCACGGTGACCGCGATAATCCTCAGTTATGGGATTTTCGTGTGGTTGGGACGCCGGGCCCTGACCCAGAACTGGGGGGATATCCGCAGCGGTCTCTGGTTCACCCTGGCTCGTTTCGGCTTGACTCGTCTGGAAATCGAGCGCTGGGATATCAAGAATTGGCGTCCCAACATCCTGGTATTCACGAGTTTCCAGCACCTTTATGAGGAATTGTTGGAGGTGGGCTCCTGGTTGGCCTCGGGCCAGGGCATGGTCTCCTTCTTCCATCTCCTCACGGGAGAGACGGGAGAGGTGGAGAAGTTGGCCAGCCGCGGCTATAGGATCACCTCGGTAAAACATACCCAGAGTTATCTGCAGGAGCGGGGCGTGGCGGGTTTTGCCGAATGCATCGTGGTCGACGACCTCCACCAGGGCATCCTTGCCATTGCCCAGGCCCACGGCATTGCCGCGCTGGAATCCAACGCCATTCTTATGGGCTGGAGCCAGGAACCGGAGAGCCAGATCGAGCAACTCCGACTCATGCGCCGGCTGGCCGCTTTCCAGAAGTCCACCATTTTCTTCGACTATCACCCGGAAAGGGGCTTTGGCCGGAAGGCGCTCATCGACATCTGGTGGCGCGGTCGGGACCGCAATGCCGAGCTCATGCTGCTTCTGGCCCACATCATTCGCCAGAGTCATCCCTGGGAGGGGGCACGGGTGCGGGTGCTGCGGGTAGTTCCCCATGAAGAGGCGCGGGGCGGGGCGGTACAACACCTGAGCCAAACACTGGAGAAGGCTCGGGTGGAAGCCGAACCCGTGGTGCTGGTGAATTCCGATTCCCCGGCTCCTTTGGAGGTCTTTTTGAGCCGGACTTCCCGGGAAACCGATCTTATTCTTTTGGGTTTGAGGATTCCGGAGGAAGAGGATTTGATCAGCCAGGCCGACACGATCAACCGTCTGGTGGCCGCGGGTGGTTCCACTCTTTTGGTGCGCAGTGCTGAGACGGAAGACGTGCTGGGGACCGAAGAACAGCAAGTCTGACCGCACTTTTCCTCATTGTGTCCCAGCTGGAATAGGATTACACTGTCAAAAATTTTTGTAACAGATCCTCCTGGGCCTGCGGCTCTCGCAAAAACATGAAAAGTCCGGTAGGGCGGGCGTCTCGCCTGCCATCCCGGTGCGCATAGCGCACCCTACATTTAAGCTTGGTTCCCAAGCTCCCGCTTGGGAACCCCTTGTCCGCCAAGCTCCCGCTTGGCAAAGCTTCAAATATATCAGCATTCGTGGTGCGCAGGGTGCACCCTGCCTGAATTTTTACGGAGCAATTTGTGGTGCGTAAGACGCACCCTACATTAACTGTGCATCCCTAAGCCTTTTTGGGTCGAGGCTTGATGGTCCGCAGTGCGCACCCTACATAAATTTTGAACTTTTCGGAGCAGTAGAACCAGATTACATTATCTAGAGCATCTTGCCTGTGTAGCACAGGCTGGAAGCCTGTGCTTCCGGGGAATACGTGACTTCTTTGGAATTCTTCCGTCTGAAAACTCGAGCCGAAGTACTGGGCCTTTACTCCCGTTTTGCCCCGGTGGCGGTGGAGGACCTGGAGCTTATGGAGTCCGGGGGCCGGGTGGCGGCCAGGGACTTGGCCGCGCCGGAGGAGGTGCCCGCATTTCACCGGGCTTCCATGGACGGGTTTGCGGTGCGGGCCGGGGATTGCTTCGGGT
>CAZLRL010000561.1:0-1878 GCA_964561645.1 uncultured Desulfobacterales bacterium | reverse complement strand
CGGACGCGTTCAACCTGAAGGGACAGAATTGGGGGCTGCCGCCTTTGATTCCCAGGAACCTGGAGGCATCGGGCTACCGCCTGTTTGTCAACACCCTGCGGGCCAATTTGCCCCCCGGCGGCATAATCCGCCTGGATCACGTCATGTCCCTGTTCCGCCTTTTCTGGATTCCGGCCGGCCTGGGACCGGGGGAGGGGGCCTATGTGCGCTATCCGGCCGAGGACCTCCTGGGCCTCCTGACCCTGGAGAGCCAGCGCCAACGGACCCTGGTCATCGGGGAGGATCTGGGCACGGTGGCGCCCAGTATCCGGCGGAATCTGGCCCGGGCCCGCATTTTTTCCTACCGGGTGTTTTATTTTGAGCGCCAGGGAAAAGGGGATGATAATTTTGCCGCGCCCCAGGATTATCCCCGCCAGGCCCTGGCCTGCGTCACCACCCACGATCTTCCCACCCTGGCGGGTTACTGGGAGGGCCGGGATCTGAGCCTCAGAAACCAGCTCTATCTGTATCCTTCTCCCCAGTTGGCCGAACAGGACGTGGCTGCCCGGGACCGGGACCGGCTCCTGCTGGTACAGGCCCTGGTGGAGCAGGGTTTGCTGCCCCCGAATTACGAGCCCCCGGCGGATTTTTGCCCGGAAGAGCTGCGGCGGGCGGTGCTGGCCTACCTGGGGCAAGGCCGGGCCGCACTGGTGGAGGTCCGGCTGGAAGATATTCTGGGGCTCACGGCCCAGCAGAATCTGCCGGGGACCCTGAAGCAGCACCCCAATTGGCGGCAAAAGATTTTTCAACACCTGGAAGATTTGCGCCGCGACCCGGAGGTCCTGCGGCTAACCGCCACCTTGCGCCAAACCAGATCACCATCCTAAAAAATATTTTTGGCGTTTCCCGAATTTACATCTTACATTAAGATGAAATAGTTATTCCCTCGGTACACCGCCATCAGTCAAAGGAAGGCCGCCATGCCGCCAGCCACCCTGATTTATAATCTGTTCCCGCCGCTGTTCGGCTCCATACCCCGCTGGGAGGAGCACCTGGACCGCATCGCGCAGCTGGGCTTCACCTGGATTTTTCTCAATCCCATCACCACCCCCGGCCTCTCCGGCAGCCTCTACGCGGTCAAGGATTATTTTGCCATCAATCCCTTGTTCCACCCGGAGTCGGGGGAGGACCCGGAAAAGGCCCTGGGCCATTTTATCCATGCCGCGGGGCGCCGCAATCTGCGGGTCATGCTGGACCTGGTCATCAACCACACCGCCATTGATTCGCCGCTGACGGTCCAGCACCCGGAGTGGTACGCCAAAGATAAAAAGGGGGGCATCAAGAATCCCTCGTGCATCGACCCCGCGGACGCCACCAAGGTTACGGTGTGGGGGGACCTGGCCGAACTGGAGTACTGGCCGCCGCCGGATCCGGAGGGCCTGCTGCATTACTGGGACCAGGTGATATCCTATTATTTACGCCTGGGTTTCGCGGGTTTTCGCGCCGACGCGGCTTATAAAATCCCCGGCGAGTTCTGGGCCCGGCTTATCGGCGAAGCCCGTTCTCTGGCCCCCGAGGTCCAGTTTTTTGCCGAAACCCTGGGCTGCCGCCTGAAAGAATTGGCGCAGTTGTCGTCCGCGGGCTTCGACTTTATTTACAACAGCTCCAAGTGGTGGGATTTTCAGGAAGAATGGTGCCTGGAGCAGTACAACCGTTTCCGGCATATTGCCCCCTCCATCAGCTTTCCGGAGACCCACGACACCGACCGGCTGGCCTATGAGACCGGCGGCAATATCAAGGCGGCCCGGCAGCGCTACCTGTTCGCGGCCTTTTTTTCCACCGGTCTGATGATTCCGGCGGGCTTCGAATACGGCTTCAAAAGGCGGCTCCATGTGGTGA
>CAZLRL010000560.1:0-1879 GCA_964561645.1 uncultured Desulfobacterales bacterium | reverse complement strand
CTACCGGGGGCACGACGGGGGCCGGGGTTTCCAGGACGGCGGCTTCCTCGGCGATAGTGCGCTCCAGGGTGGCCCGGGCCTGGGGATCCTCTTCCTCTTTAAGCCTGGCCTCGGCCTCAGCAACTTTCTGAGCCGCCGCTTCCTTCTGAGCCCGGGCTTCGGCGTCGAGCTTCTCCTGCAGACGGCGTTGCTCCTCCCTCTGTTCGGCTTCCAGGCGCTGCCGCTCCAGCTTCTGCAAATGGAGGAACCGCTCCATTTTGTCCCGACAGACGCGGTCAGCCTGTTTCAAAATATTGGTCAGCTCATTGAACAGAGAATTGATGGCAGTGACGTGATTCCGGTAGGGATCCCCAAAATTCTTCCGAGCCGTCTCCAGATTTTTGAGGAGCTTCTTGTTACTGGCCGCGTGGGAAGTGGCCGTTTTGTAAGAGGCTTCATCCTCGATGTTAAGAGCTTGGGCTACCCCCAAGAAAGAACGACAGGCGTCGAGATAGGGCGCCAAGGCCAGGGCCACCGGGCGGATCTCCAACTTCACCGGTGGGGGAGACGTGGGCAGGGAATTTACCTGGGGAGGCTCAACAATTTCTGCTTCTTTGGCAGGCTGTTCTTTGGCAGGCTGTTCCAAGGCTACGCCAAAATCAAGATCCATTATTTACTCCCGTGTAGAAGAAATGCCAGCAATTTACCGCGGAGATGAACACCGAGAGGCCAAGGTTCAAGGATGTGGTGAACTCCTTGAACTTGGCGATTTTTCCCTCCGGGTGGGGTTGCAGGGCGCCGATGCGGTCCACGGGCCAGCCGTTTTTCACCACGAGCTCGCGGTAGGCCGCAGTCTGGACAATCCAGGCCTTATCGAAGGCGACCGGGGTCTTCCAATCAGGCAGGGTCAGGCCACTATCTCCCCGGATCCGGATCAAGGCGTCCGGGGTGCCCTTATACCTGAGGACCGGATGAACCAGGGTTTTCTCCACCCAAATAACTTCGTCCACGTATTTTTCTGCCCAATGGGAGAAGGACCGGAAGTAGCCTTCGACGTTGGGGGGAACTTCGGGGATCCAGGTGTTCATCAAGCAGGCGGCGGCCAGGACATGAAAGTCAGAGCCCCTTTCCTGGGCCGCGGCTAGGCGGTGTTCCGGCACCTGGGAGAAGTCCTTATAGGGACTGATTATTTGGGTGACTGAGGGGTAATTCCGGTGTCCCAAACCTTGCCCCCTTATGCCTCGGGTTCGGTGGCGCCCGCGTCACCCTCAGTATCGGTGTCGGCGCCCTCGGTTTCGGTTTCGGTGCCGACCGCGCCCTCGGTTTCGGTTTCGGTGCCGACCTCCTTAGGCAATAAGAGCTGTTGTCTTTCCTCGGCGGTGAGGGTGCGCTCCCGGACGGTCTCATAGGTGTCCAGGCGGACGACGCGCAGGGTGTTCTCCCGGAAGTCTTTGATCATCTTGCAGTCCACTGGCCGGAATTCCCACCCGGTGTTGATTTTGCCTTCACATTCATTGCGCTCGGCCTGAAGTTTGTCGATTTCGGCCTTGAACTGGCTCTTGACGGCCTGGAGCTCGCTTTCTTTTTGGCGGATGGCGGCACCGGCCCGGGCACCCCGTTTGCCCAACTCCGAGATCTCACTTTCCGTCAACAGACATTTGAGAGATTCTCTGGATTTTTTGGTCTGGATGTGGTCCTCTGCGGCTTCCTCGATAGGCGGAGCTTCGTTGCTTTGGGAGGTGGCGTTTGGTTCTTCCCAGGGCTCGGTCATAATCTCTCCATGTGAATTTATTTTCGTCCAGAATATCTGTCATTATGTCTTAGTTGTCAAGCAAAAAATGAGCAAAAAAAATCCCCCTGGGGATCCAGGGGGAAGGTCAAGGCACCTTAGGCCGACAGG
>CAZLRL010000559.1:0-1880 GCA_964561645.1 uncultured Desulfobacterales bacterium | reverse complement strand
AGGTTTTCCAAATTATCGCCTTTACGAATTTTGTATAATAATTCCATGACCACCTCAATCCCGGAAAAGCCCTCCACCGCCCCCCTGGTGGTGATCGACCATCTCTACAAGTCTTACCGCCGGGGCAGCCAGACCTTGCCGGTGCTGGAGGACATTTCCCTGTTCATCTCCGCAGGGGAATTTCTGGCGCTCATGGGCCCCTCGGGCTCCGGCAAGACCACCCTGCTGAATCTGATTGCCGGTTTGGACCGGGCTGACGCGGGTGTGCTCACCGTGGGCGGGGTGGACCTGATGCAACTCTCTGAGAGCCAGTTGGCCGGCTGGCGGGCCCGCCACGTGGGTTTTATTTTTCAGTTTTATCAGCTTATTCCGGTGCTCACCGCGTTCGAAAACGTGGAATTGCCCCTGCTGCTCACCCCGCTGTCCCGCCGGGAGCGCCGGGACCATGTGGAGTTGGCCCTGGGGCTGGTTGGTTTGAGCGACCGCCAGACCCACTATCCGGGCCAGCTCTCCGGCGGCCAACAGCAGCGGGTGGCCATTGCCCGGGCCTTGATCACCGATCCCACCCTGATCTCGGCGGATGAGCCCACCGGCGATCTGGACCTCGAGTCCGCCAATGAAATCCTCGACTTGTTATGCCGCCTGAACGAGGAATTCGGCAAGACCATCATCCTGGTTACCCACGACCCCCAGGCCGCGTCCCGGGCTCCGCGGCTCATCCGCCTCATCAAGGGCAATCTCATGACCGATGAGCGCAACGGCCATGGGGGGTGCCGTCCCGGTGACTCGCTGCCCCTCACGTGAGATTACCGTGCCCGGGCGTAAAACCTCCCTGCCCCAACCCGCGCCTGACCTGCCTCTTAATGAGCAGGGCCGCCATTATCACCTGGATTGCGGCCCGGGGGATATTGCCCCTTATGTGCTCACCTGTGGTGATCCGGCCCGGGCCCGGCGGCTGGCCCGGCTTCTGGACCGGGTAAAGGTCCGCCGCCGCTGCCGGGAGTTTCTTACCTATACCGGGGAATATCGCCGCATTCCGGTCTCGGTTATGGCCACGGGCATCGGCCCGGACAACACCGCCATCGCGGTGGTGGAGGCGGCCCAGTGCGCCGCGCCTCTCACCTTCATCCGTCTGGGCAGCTGCGGCGCGCTGCAGCCGCAGATCGAGACCGGGGATTTGGTTATTACTGCCGAAGCTTGGCGGGATGAAAACACCTCCCACTATTATGCCCCTGATACCGGGCCCGTCCCGGCGCACCCCGACGTTCTCGGCTCCCTGATGCAGGCGGCCGAGGAGTTGCGGGTTCCCCATCACCTCGGCGCCACCTGCACCACAGGGGATTTCTATGCCGGGCAGGGGCGGCAGGTGCCGGGTTTTCCCACCCTCGAGCCCGGCAAAGTCGAACGGCTGCGCCGAGCCGGAGTGCTCAACCTGGAAATGGAAATGTCGGTCTATCTGACCCTGGCCCGGGTGTCGTCCTATGCTTTGCGGGCCGGTGGGGTGTGCGCGGTGTTCACCAACCGGGTCACCGGTGACAAGGCTTTCGGCCTGAAACGGCGGCGTCGGGAAGCCGAGCGCCGTTTGTTGGCCGTGGGCCTCCGGGCTCTGGAAATTCTGTATGCCCGGGATCACCGGCCGTGATCGAGGATTGTTTTTTGTAGCCGCAGGCTTTAGCCTGCGCTATGTTCTTAATTCTTTTGGCAAGTTAAAATGTCTCCGGGTGCTGGAGAACTTGCCAACCTAATTTCCGCCTAAGGCTTAGAGCTCAAAGCTCTGAGCCCAAAGCTCAAAGCTACCCATGATCAAACTCACCTGGCGCAACACCTGGCGGCACCCCCTGCGCTCCGGTCTGACCGTGGCGGGCATGGCCCTGGCGGTC
>CAZLRL010000558.1:0-1888 GCA_964561645.1 uncultured Desulfobacterales bacterium | reverse complement strand
TGAATACCGCGTTAAAGAAAGATGAATAGCGGATGGCCGGGGAAAGCGTTTTAGAAATTGTTCGCCCAGACGTAATTAACAGCTAATAAAAATTACAGGTTTAACTACAGTAAGCCTAAGATAACGGAGGCGGAAATAAGATCCAGGACGCTTAAGCCAATACTGATATTCAGGGCATCAAGCACTGCTAACATGGGGTTAGCGCCAGCTCTTCCGGGAGAACCCGCAAAATGCAGACCAACAACCCAATTAAAATCATCGATCCAAAGGCTTCCAGAATCCCCGGGGCCACTGACCTCAGCGCCGTCATTTTCAATGATGAACTGGTTATGAAAGATGCGTCCAATGCTAGCTATAGCAATGGTGGCACTTTCATCAGTAATAATCCCGGTGGTCACCCCGGTAGTCCGGCCTGATTTTTTCACTGGCAAGCCTAAAATAGGATCCCGGACATCCGAAACGAATCCCAGGCCCAGTACTTCTTGCAAGAAGGGCCGGGCCCCGGTCAGGCGCCCGATGGCGGCGTCGACCTCACTGGTTAAAGCCCAGCGGTGCAGCCGGGCCACCAAATCTTGAGAACCTCCGCCATCTTTAACCGGTCCGGGCTGAACTATCCTCTCGCCTACGGTACAATCAGGGCTGCCGCAGAAAACATGCCAGTTCCCCAGGAGCATGATTTCTCCACTAAGGTTATCAACGGCCCACCCCCCCAGGGTGCCGGTGTGGTCCCTGTCCAGGCTGCCAATACTGATGCCTCCCACCAGTGGATCATGGCGTTTGCGGTGGTCTTCGGGAGAATTAGCCTGAAATTCAAAAACCGCCTCGATGACATCAACCGGAAGGCCCTCCACCTTCTCCGGCAAGATCTCGTCTGGCTGCAGTTCGCTCTTGGGGAGTTTTTGGCTGACATAAACCCGTAGGCAAATCTCATCGGTGCGCCGGCCCTGGACCATTTTATAGCCCACGCCGACACCGGTTACATTGGGATAAGCCATTAAGCGGGAAGAGGACTTATCTTTTACTTCCCTGGCCTTTAACAAGACGGGATCTTTTTCTGCCATTTCTTCAGCCAAGATTTCACCCTCCCTAGGACCACATATCCTGCAGCACAGAGATGGCGCGACCAATGAGACGCCAGGGCAAGACAACAAAATAGTTGTGCAACAGGGTTAGATCAGTCGTGGCTACTTTCTTAATTCAAGGGTACGGATAAAGGCACTATTGGTGCCGTGCACTATCCTGACCAGGGCACCGGTGGTAAAGGCTTCCCGTAATATTGCCAGCCACATGCTATGGAGTAATCGAAGGAAAGCGGTCGGCAAGGCCGGCGCGAACCAGATAATGAAAGCCTCGAAATCATCGGTCCCATCTTCCCGAAGGCCCACGAAGCCGAAGTCGTCGCCGACTTGGATACACTCTACTCTCCCGATAACCTGTGGCATGATGCTCCCCTCCTTTTCTCAACATTCCGGTGAGGCTAAGCGCTGCAAGATGCGCTTACCCAGTTCTAGATCACCGCGCACCCTCATTTTGCCCTGGGTGAAAGCCCTCAAGGGGGCAAGCAATCCTGCGGCAATTTGCCACCACGTTTCGGCATCGGTGATAATCTCGAAATCGGGACGGTCGGCTTTTTTGGTGTGCACCCGGCAGGCGGTGGGGCCCAGTTCCAGGCCCCAATACGACTCTTGCTCCCCATCCAAGAGCCGGAATTGAATCCGGGCCTTTTCTTCAGATTTTTTGAGGAGTTCAGCCATTCGCTGAAAAGTGGTCTCCAGGTCTTTTTCGACCGGCGCCCTTAATTTGCGCAAGGTAAAGTAACCATTCTGCATAATTAATTCCTTCCATTTCAAATGAAAAGCTTCATTCTGGGTTACGATTCGGCAGCCGC
>CAZLRL010000557.1:0-1900 GCA_964561645.1 uncultured Desulfobacterales bacterium | reverse complement strand
CGGCGATCTTATGGGCCAGGCTCGGCAACTTGGGGCCTCGGTGTACGTCACCGGCGAAGTCCGCCATCACCAGGCCGTGCCGGGCCGGGGCGAGGAATTTGCCCTCATCGAAGTGGGCCACTTCGCCAGCGAGGTGGTCTTCATGCCGGTGTGGGCGGAGCAGCTAGCCCGACTCCTCCGGGCGCAAGGATGGGAAGTGCAGGTAAGGGCGGCGGTTTCCGAGGTGCCGCCGTTTAAGATAATTTAGGAAATAATTAAACCCCCGGCCGTGCTTTGAGCACCGGTGGGGGCATGGGGTAATAACAAAATTTTTAAAAAACAGCCAAAACGCAGCAAAGACGGAGGGAAGTTTTGTTACCGGAACTAGAAAGGCTCGTCGCCTTGCAGGAAGTGGATAAGGAAATCCTGGAATTGTCCGTGAACCTGGACAGGCTCCCCCAGGAACTCCAGGAGAAAGACCAGGAAAGGGCGGCCCTGGAGGCGGAAAAATCCGCTTCCGCCCAGGAACTGGAGGGGCTGAGAAAGCAGCTCAGGGAAATGGAAACCGAGGTGGCCGACCTGGAAGAGGGCATCAAGTCCAGCCGCCAGCGCCTGATGGATATCAGCAAGGAACTGGAGCTCAAGGCCATGCTGAAGGAAATCGGCTTCCGGGAGGATCAGCGGGATCAGAAGGAGACCCGGGTCCTGGAACTGCTGGACCAGGTGGAGGTCCAGAACCAGTCGGTCACCGAGAAGGAACAGGCCCTGAAGCAGTTACAGGGGGCTTATAAGCGGCAGGCGGCCGAAGTGGCGGCCCAAGTCGAGGAACTGGAACAGAAGCGGGCGGTTCTCCAGGAAAAGCGGGACATTCTCAAAAAGGAATTGCCGGCCCCGCTCTTGAAGCGCTACGATTTTATCCGCCAGCGCCGCAACGGCAGCGCCATCTGCGAGGTTCAGGAAGGGGTTTGCCTGGGCTGCCACATGAATATTCTTCCCCAGCAATTTATTGACCTGCAAAAAGGGGAGGAAATCATTCAGTGTCCCCACTGTCAGCGCATTCTCTACTGGCGGGGGGAAGAAGAGGCCGAAGACACCGACGCGGGCTCCCTGTCCCGGCAAGTCTCCTGACCCGTGGGCCCGCCGCCGGTGGATCGGGCCGCGGTGCTGACCGCCCTGGCCGAGACCCAGGATATGGAGGAGGTCAGGGGCCGCTTCGGCCTCAGCCGGGAGGACCTGGCGCAGATTCTCCGGGACGCGGCCGCGATTTTTGACCTGGAAGAATCGGGTACCTGGTGTCTTTATGTGGACGGCGCTTCCCGGGGCAACCCGGGACCGGCGGGGGCCGGCGCCGTCCTTTTCGGCCCTCAGGGGGAAAAGCGGGCCGAAGACAGCCGTTATCTGGGGGAGACTACCAACAACGTGGCCGAATATCAGGCCCTCCTGTTGGGCCTGGAGCTGGCCCGGCAGCAGGGGGTGAAGCGCCTCCAGGTTTACGCTGATTCCGAACTGGTGGTGCGGCAGCTTTTGGGCACTTACCAGGTGAAAAAACCCCACCTGCTGCCTCTGTGGCGCCGGGCGCAGGAGGCATTGCAAAAGTTCGACACCTATGCTATTTCCCACCTGGACCGGTCTTTCAACCAGGAGGCCGACCGTCTGGCCCGCCAGGCCATTGACCAGCATCGGCGAAAAAGGTAACATGTAATCAGGTAACAGTACGGAGCAGACCAGGTGATCGCTGGCTGCGCTGCGGCGCGGCTGGAGGAAAGTCCGGGCTCCACAGGGCAAGGTGCTGGGTAATTCCCAGGGGGGGCGACCCCACGGAAAGTGCCACAGAGACCAGACCGCCGTGGTTCGTCCACGGTAAGGGTGAAAGGGTGAGGTAAGAGCTCACCAGTGCCGGTGGCGACACCGGCAGCTAGGT
>CAZLRL010000556.1:0-1901 GCA_964561645.1 uncultured Desulfobacterales bacterium | reverse complement strand
AAGCCGGTTTTCAGGAGCAACCCGGCCAGGTCCACGCTGCCCGCGGTGGGCGCCTCGGTGTGCGCGTCCGGCAGCCAGGTATGCACCGGTACCAGGGGAATCTTGATGGCAAAGGCGATTAAAAAGGCCGCATAGAGCCAGGCCTCCACGGACGGGCTCAGGTTGGTCTGGGTAAGCTGATAGAGGGAAAAAGTGTACACCCCCGTCTGATTGCCGTGAATGACATACAGGGCCACCAGCGCGATGAGCATGAACAGGCTGCCGCCAAAGGTGAACAGGACGAATTTGACCGAGGCATACACCCGGTTGGCGTGGCCCCAGATGCCGATCAGGAAAAACATGGGGATGAGCTGGATCTCCCAGAACAGGTAAAACAGCAACAGGTCCGTGGCCATAAACAGGCCCATGAGGCAGCCTTCCAGAAACAGCAGGAAAAAGTGGAAGGAGCCCACCTTGGTATTGATGGCCCGCCAGGAGATGAGCACACAGATGACATTGATGAAGGCCGTGAGCAGGATGAGCATCAGGCTCAAGCCGTCCAGGCCCAGGCTGAAACGGGCCCCCAGCCCGGTCAGCCAGGGGTAGTCCTCCGCCAAGAGCCAAACGCCGGTGGGACCGGCTTGGGGCTGGAGGTCCATCAATAAAAGCGAGCTGATCAGGGTGAGCTCAAGCAGCGTGAAGCAGAGAGCCGTCCAGCGGCAGAGGCGTTGGTTGGGGCCAGCGGCCAGAGCCGCGAGACTCCCCGCCATTGGAAGAAAAACAATCACCGCAAGCAGGGGAAATGATTGCATTTCGGTCTCCTTACCAGATATACCACCCGGCGGCCAGGGCGGAAATCAAAGCGGTTAAGCCCAGGAGCAACATTTTCACATAGGTGGAAAGCCGACCGGTGGTCCAGGCGCCCAGGGTCCTGGAAAGCCAGTCCACGCCGGTGGCAGTGCCGTCGAAACTCCGATCCAGGCTGCCCTCATCCACGGATTGCCACCAAAACCCGGCCAGCCAGCGGTAGGGCTGGTAGAGGGAGTGCGCGGTCCCTACGGTGCCCCGGCTGAGACCGTGTTCGTCGATTTTTTGCCATAGGAATTGGGAGGCCCACACATAAGGGCGTATGAACACGTACCGGTATAACTCATCCAGATAGAAGGCTTCCGCGAGCCAGGCGTGCCAGCGAGGGGCGTCCACCGAGGGACCGGGAGGACGGTAGAGGTGATAGGTGATGATGATCACGGCCACCACCGCCACCGCACTCCCCACCCCCATGCCCAGTTCGTAGGACAGGGGGGCGTGAAGTTCCGGGCGGGCGCCCTGTAACACCGACAGGTAATGGCCCAGCCAGCGCTTGCCCGGGCCGAAGGGCAGGTTCAGCAGGCCGTCGAACAGGGCCAGGATGGCCAGGGGCCAGATTATCCAGGCCAGGAAGTTGGGCACCGGTTCGATCTCGTCGGCGCGGCGGCCTCCGGGCCGATCCAGAAAGGCCAGAAAGAAGACCCGGAAGGTGTAAAGCGGGGTCAAAAAGGCCGCCACCGCAGCCAAAAACCAGAATATTTTGTAGCTGAAACCGGGGTACACGAAGGTGGCCAGCAGAATCCGGTCCTTGCTGAAAAAGCCGCCGATAAGCGGAAAGGCGCTCAGGGCCAGGGCGCCGATGAGAAAAGGCCAGTAAATATGCGGCAGCAGGCGGCGCAGGTTGCCCATCTTGAAAATGTCGTGCTCCTCGGCCAGGGCCTGGATGATGTAGCCCGCGCCCAGGAACAACAGGGACTTGAAAAAGGCGTGGGACAGCAGGTGAAACATGCCGCCGATGATGTCCGCGGCGCCCACCGCCAGGACCATGTAGCCCACCTGGCTGATGGTGGAATAAGCCAGGACCCGCTTGATATCGTTTTGCCCCAGGGCCGCGG
>CAZLRL010000555.1:0-1915 GCA_964561645.1 uncultured Desulfobacterales bacterium | reverse complement strand
TTGGTAACCAAAGGCGGCGAGAATGGCGGCGTGAATCGGCGTTGGGTCTTCTATAATTCTCTCAGGGCTTTTTTTTGAGGCGGTCCAGCATAAACAGGAGTGCAGCCTTCTCATATGTTCCATGGCCGTGGCTGCAGAAATGGCGAGGCCAGCCTGGCGGAGCCGCGCCTCTATGAGCCTAAGATAAGTGAGAGCAACCACGCAGGTGAAAATATGGCAGCGGATTTTGCTATCCGTCCAGTGCCTGAAGGGGTATAGGCTCACCAGATCGCTATCTTTGGACTGGCGAAAGGCCTTTTCCACCATATACCTATCCAGACTCGCCTGGACAATCTCGTCGGTGGGCCAGTCGTCGAGGTCGGTGACCAGAATGTTCTTGCCAAATCTCTCCAGGTATTGACCGATCCTATAGTAATTCTTGCGAAAGGAGAGCTGCTTTTTGTGCTGCAGTTCCTCCAGGGAGACGTCATAAAGATTTTTGGGGAGGTGGAGTTTCTCGCAGGCCTCAGCGTAATGTTGTTCGATGCGGTCCGCATCGGTCCAGTGGGCCTTCTGGGTCCTCACCTTGGTACGCAGATCAAAGAGGGTTTCCTGAAGCGCAAGGAGCTTCTTTTCAAAGGCCAAGCGCTGTTTGGTGGCGGTTCTGGGATTGTAGGTGACCACGACAGTCCTCGCCTGGCCCCAGTATTCCCCCGTAGTTCTATAAGCTACCAGCCTGTCCTCCGGCCGGCCCAGTTTGTCCAGTTCCCGATTCTTGGCGGTATCAACAGGGGTAAATCGAGACGTTTTCACCCGGATGAGCTCTTCAGCATAATAGGGCGAATAGGTGGTGATGAAATGCACCCCCGGGGTGGCGTCGATCGCGGCGAGGTTGTCTTCTGAGTTCATCCCTTTATCAAAAATGATGGTGATCTCCCGATCGCCGGGGGCGGCTTGTCGCATGGCCGCGGTGACCTCACCCAGAATTTTTTTAAACTCCTTCGAGTCGTGGCGGTTCCCCTCGTACTCCCGGTAGAACAGGGGGATCTGAGTATCCCTGGCCACTAACAAGGCTACGCCGACCTGCCTCAGCCAGTCCTTGCCATCCTTGTTTTTGCCCCGTTGGGCGAGCTCAGAAGGGGTGTCGCCGGCCATGTACGTGTAGTAGTTGGTGGTGTCGAACAGGAAACAATCGGCCTCCACCTGCGCCAGCCGGCAAACCTTTTGAAAGAACCGGGAGGCGATTTTCTCCAGGTCGGACGCTGCTACCCGGTCCCATTTATCCCAGTACTTTTGCGAAGTAAGCTTCTCAGTTTCGAGCGGGCGAATCTGTTGGATAGCCGTGGCCTTAAACCACTCGGGCAGAGCTCTCTTGGAGCAGGCGTCCACCATGCGGTTGAAGACGGCGTACAGGAAATACTCACCGAGGGAAGGCCCCCGTTCTTGCCCGACTCGTGGCAGCATTGCATCAATGATGCTGGCGACCCCTATGTGCTCCTCGATAAGATTGGCGATAAACAAGGCGCCGAACTCCTGGACGGCAATCTTTTTGCATCTCCCCGAAGCGCCCTGGGCCAGTTCAGCGAGACGCTCGATGCTGCCCAGGTAGATCTGATTTACCACCTTGGGTTTGCCCTCGACCCTGGCAATCTCCCGGATGTAGTAGTAGGGTCTTCCCTTTTTCATTTTCTTATGTAAATGCGCCATAAAGACCACGATAATAGTAGGTCTTACATATGTCAAGCGAAAAAATACTATCAGGCTGGAATATATAGCTTTTCGGGTGATTTTATCTGTCCTTTAGTGGGGTCTTACGACGATAACTTGTCAACTTATTTATTTTCCTAATAAAGTTGCCAAGAAGAGAGAAGAAGTCTGAAACTCCTGTCAGGCTCGTGTGCCCACCGGTCATTATCCACCCTTATCAAGCACAGGG
>CAZLRL010000554.1:1498-1916 GCA_964561645.1 uncultured Desulfobacterales bacterium | reverse complement strand
CGGGTAGACCATTTTTCATAGAGAAAATCGGTCCGAATGTGCTGTTGACGCTGAAGGGCGTAGGCCGCCCCCAGCATAAAAAAACCGCCGTAGAGCAGGGTACTCATGTCACTGGCCCATATGGTCGGAGCATTGAAAAAATAGCGGCAGACCACCTCGTACACCAAGCTCCCGACCATGGGCAGGATCATTAAGGCCACAATTCTCCCTGACCAGATGCTGACCCTGTCGATGGCCACAACGATCTTTATGAGGCGGGCCTGTCCCTCCCCGACCGCTGAGAGGCCGGGTGCACCGGACTTTACGCTTTCGCTCTCGGGCTTCTTAGCCATTTCCGACACTTCGCTGAAGATATTTAGAGGCCCGGCCGGGGATTGGCAACAAACCCGACCAGGCCTTCCAGTTCTGTTCTATTCGG
>CAZLRL010000554.1:769-1488 GCA_964561645.1 uncultured Desulfobacterales bacterium | reverse complement strand
AAACTCAGAGAAGCCTACTACCCCTTTGTCCAGGGCGGCCTTCCCCATTTTGTGATAGACGCCGTTGGCCTTAGCCTGATACGGCACGGTCAGTTCGGCCCATTCCTGCATTTCTGCCAGGACCTTTTTGAAGAATTCGTCTTTGGCCGCATACTTGTCGAGGATCTTCTGACTGGCGTCCATGTACGCTTCGATATACTCCGGAGGTGTCTCATAGAGCTTGACCCCCTGTTCCTCCACCATTTTTTTGAGTGCTTTGCTGTTCTGGCTGACATTCCAGTTATAGGTGTCCGCCACACAGGCCATGATGGCGGTCTCAAAAATGGCCTTGAGGTCTTCGGGAAGTTTTTTCCACCAATCCAGGTTGACGTAGATGTCGCCAATGGAAATGGCCTGGTGGAGGCCCTGGAGATAGTAGTGCTTCCATATGGCGCTCAGGCCCAGATTCTGATCGTCGGCAGGACTGATCCACTCCGCGGCGTCAATGACACCCCGCTGCGCGGAGGGCACGATCTCGCCCCCGGGCATCGAAACCGCGGGAATCCCCAAGAGCTTCAAAGATTCGGCGGGGATGCCCGGAGGGGCCCGGAATTTCATGTTCTTGAGTTCTTCGAGAGAATCCCAGGGCTTCGAGAACCACCCGAAAGGCTCAGGCCCCATGGGCATGCACATGAAACCTTTGATGTTGTAGCCGAGTACATCGGTGAAATATTTCTGGT
>CAZLRL010000554.1:0-759 GCA_964561645.1 uncultured Desulfobacterales bacterium | reverse complement strand
GGTACAGTTCATCGCCGCCGCCGTCATAGATCCATGACACCGTGCTCAGCTGATCCAGGCCATAACCCAGACCCGCCACAGGCGCTGAAAACAACAAGCCGGCGGGATGTTTGCCCGACCAGTAATGGGTCCAGGCCTGACCGCCGTTGACAATGCCCTGGTCGACGCCGTCCAGGATTTCGAACACTCCGACCACGGCGCCCGCCGGCAGCACCTCTACCGTCAGCCGTTTGTTGGACATGGCCTCTATCCGTTCGGCCATCCGATCGATGAGTTGAAAGTAGATGCTCGCGCTGGGGACTGCGGTCTGGATCTGGAGTTTGTAGGTGTCGGCCGCCTGAGGATTGGGTCCAGGAGCCGCCAGGAGGAAAAAGAACGACATAACGAGAAGAACGCCTATTACCTTGTTTTTTCTCATATCTGCTGCCTCCCTAGACGATTCATCGACGGTTGTGATGGATGGTTCCTGCCGATCTTCCGGATCTCCCTTGCACCACCTCCTTTCCTCGAGCATCGCCTGACTTCCTCCCACCTCCTTTCCCATGAATCTTACCAAAACCCCTGCCGGATCAAAGGGGGGAAATCCGAGGCTCAGTAGTTGGCCTCCAGGATTTTGACCACATCTTTTTGGGTCACCCTTCTAGGGTTGTTGTTGATCAGACGGGCCGCGCCAACGGTCGCCTCGGCCAGACCCGGGATCTCCTCTCGCGGCACATCGTAACTTCCCAATCGGTAGGAGATATCCAAGTCGTCGAGCAG
>CAZLRL010000553.1:0-1920 GCA_964561645.1 uncultured Desulfobacterales bacterium | reverse complement strand
GTTTTGTTGCCTCACCCGCCCGGAGGTTTTTTTCATACCGTCACCTTGAATGGCTCCGAAGAAACTTGCCGTCTTCTGAAAATGTTATGGTGGTGATTCGAGAATCACCCTACGAAGACCTCACCATTGCCCTGACAGCTCTTCTTATCATGTTGCTATCAGGCAAAACAGTAACTCTTTTGCGTACCACCACCCCAGCCCATGAACCGGTCATTGATGAGGAAGGGAAGAATTTTTCTAGGCGGCTAATCTCAAAAGAGCTTAATTTGAGAACCCTGGGTAAACAATATGTGCAATTATTTCCTACCATCTGGGAGATCTTGTACTTCATTATGTTTCTTGGCTTAATTGTAAAAAAGATATTTTTGGAGAAATGTTCATCTGTATCTCGTACAACTTAAATAAAGGTCCCTATATAAAAAGTAAAAGTCCTTTCAGCAGGAGACCTTGGATGAAGCCGGCTGGTGGGGCATATTTGCCTTATTGGTTGCATCGTCCTTTCTTAAGCTGTTCAAGAATGCCCAAAAATGCAATAATTAAAACCAGGGACTAATATGAAACCTCCATATCGGGTTTTACAAATTATTGACAATTTGGGTCCCGGCGGCGCCCAGGAAGTAGTCTGCCAACTCGTGAAGTATTTCCAGCCCGAAGTTTTCCAGCCAGAAGTGTTAACTCTCCGAGGCTTTGGCCATTACTGGGAGGTCCTCCGCAGCAGGGGAGTACCCATTCATTCCCTCCTTCCCTATGATCTTGAACTTTACGGAAATTATGGGTGCCTGCAAATCCATACCCTGAGCAGACTATTCCTTTTCTTGACACAAAATCGTTATGATGTGGTGCACGCTCACCTTCTCTGGTCCATGGTGTTTTTCACCCCAATGGCGGCTTTATTCCGGGTGCCGGTACGCTTTAACCATGATCATGCCCTTGATGTGGTCCGATACCGGGAATATCGCCAGCCTCGTCTGCTGTCCAATCGGCTTAGCCATCACACCATTGCGGTATCCTCTTCCGTGAGCACGTTTCTCTGTCAAGAAGAGAAAATGCCAGCCGATAAAATCACCGTGATCAACAACTCTGTGGATTTTTCACGGTTTTCTCGGCGGAACGAACCCAACGAGCAGGAGAGGGTGAGACGAAACTGGGACCTGCCGGCAGACGCTTTTGTAATCGGTGGGGTAGGGCGGTTGGGTTACCAAAAAAATTTCCCTCTCTTTTTAGAAGTCGCAGCCGAGGTGTGCGCTCAGTTCCCCCAGGCAATATTTGTCATTGCCGGTGAGGGTCCGGATCAGGCTTCTTTGGAGGAAAAGAGCCGAAACTTGGGCATCGCTTCCCGGGTGCGATTCCTGGGATTTGTTAAGGAGATGCCGGAGTTTTACCAATGTCTGGACCTTTTGCTGCTTACTTCACATTTTGAAGGGACCCCTTTGACAATTCTGGAAGCCATGGCTATGGGTGTACCTGTGGTAGCCTCGCAAGTGGATGGTGTGGGGGAAGTGCTGGAAGAAGGCAAGGATGCCATTCTGGTCCCCCCTGGACACAGGGATCTTTTTGTCCAGGGAATATCCCAATTGGTCCGCAATCAGAGCCAGTGGCAACAGTTCTCCAACGCCGGTCAGGAAAAAGTACGCCAGTGCCATTCAGTGGAAGTCATGGTGCGTCAGGTGGAGTCTCTCTACCTCAAGTATCTGGAAAATGAGTGTGCCTTTCATTAGTATAAGTAGGCTGCCCATATAATGAACTCTTCCGGTTATAAAACTCGTCTTGGCCATGCTTTTATAACCTAGTCGATAAAGGGCCTGGGAAATTTATCTTTAGGGGGAAAAATATTTTTGAAAGGTTTGATATTAAGTGGCGGCAAGGGCACCCGGCTTAGGCCCCTGACTCACACCGCGGCCAAGCAGTTGGTGCCGGTGG
>CAZLRL010000552.1:765-1944 GCA_964561645.1 uncultured Desulfobacterales bacterium | reverse complement strand
CGGCCCCAGGCCCGGTACCTGCCGCAAGACGGAAGTCACCAGTTCTTTTCTGGCCCGGCGGCGGTGGTAGGTGATGGCGAAGCGATGGGCTTCGTCCCGCAGTTTTAATAACAACAGCCAGCCCGGGGAGGAGTGGGGCAAAATTTTGGGGTTCTTGCGGCCCGGCAGAAAAAGCCGGTCGGGCACCTCCCGGCCGCCCGCGGTCTCCCCCGCCTTGGCCAGCCCCACCACGGGCAGGTCCGCCAGCCCCAGTTCTTTCAGGCTTTTTTGGACCACGGCCAGTTGACCCTTGCCGCCGTCCACCACCAGAAGGTCGGGCAGGGTCTGCCCCTCCTTGCCGTAATGCCGCTGCACCACCTCCCGGAGCATGGCATAGTCGTCCTGGCCCGCCACCTGGCGGATGCGGAAACGGCGGTACCCGGATTTGTCGGGCCGCCCTTCCTCGAAGGCCACCAGCGCGCCCACGGGCTGGCCGCCCTGGAGGGTGGAAATGTCCAGGCATTCCAGGCGCTGGGGCAGGCCGGGCAGGTTCAGGCGCTCCTTGAGGTCCTCCAGGGGGTCTCCGCCCCGGGGCAGGGACTGGCGGCGCCGCAACGCGGCCCAGGCATTGTCCTGGGCCAGGGCCAACAGGCGGCCGCGCTCGCTGAGGGACTTGGGCAGGGCAGCCCCGGTCCTGGTGGCCTGCTGGTCAAAATTGCCGTTTTTCCCCACCACCAGGCGCACGGGCTTGCCCTTCTGCTCGCTCAGGACCTGGGCCAGCAGCTTGCGCTCCGGCGTGTCCCAGGGCAGCACAATCTCTTCCGGCAGAGGCCGGCCATCGATGTAATACTGCTTGAGGAAGGCGCCCAACAGGTCGCCGCCCGCGGGAATATCCGAGAAATAATACTCCTGGTTGCCCGTTACCATCCCCGCCCGCACCAGGAACACCGTCACCAGGGCCTCCTCCCCCTCCTGGGCCAGGCCCACCACATCCTGATCCTTGCTCGTGGGCCGGGCCATGGTCTGACGCTCCAGGGTGGCCTGGACGGCCTGCAACCGGTTCCGCAACATGGCGGCGCGCTCAAAATCCAGTGCCGTCGCGGCCCGGTTCATTTCCTCCTTGAGACTACGCAGCAGGTGGCGGGCCCGGCCCCGCAGGAACTGCACCGCCTGGTGCACCGCCTGGCGATAGGTCTCCGC
>CAZLRL010000552.1:0-755 GCA_964561645.1 uncultured Desulfobacterales bacterium | reverse complement strand
TCCAGGCAGGGCCGGGTGCGGGGCGCGAAATTGCGCTCCTTGCAGGTCCTGATGCCGAAGACCTGCTTCATCAACTTGATGGTCTCGCGCACCGCGCCGCTGGAGGTGTAGGGGCCGAAATACAGGGCGCCGTCCGCCGCGAAGCGCCGCACCAGACGCAGGGCTGGAAACTCGTCTTTGAGATTGAGGCGCAGGCAGAGATAATTTTTGTCGTCCCGGAGCCGAACGTTAAAGCGGGGCGTGTGCTTCTTGATGAGATTGCGCTCCAGGATCAGGGCTTCCCGGGCCTGGGAGGTGAGGACAAAATCCACCCGGGCTGCCTTTTTCAGCATCCAGGCGGTCTTGGGGTCGTGTTTTTCCGGTTTCTTGAGATAGGAAGACAGGCGGTTTTTGAGGTTCACCGCTTTGCCCACGTACAGCACCCGGCCGCCCGCATCTTTGAACAGATAAACTCCGGCGGCCCGGGGGGCCTGGGGCAGGGCCGCCCTCAATCCCGGAAAAAATTGTTCTTCCTTTACATTCTCTGTGGCCATACTTACCTTTTGCTTACATTACCTTACCAATCCACCCTCCCCTGTCAAGCAGGAGAAAGTTGTTAAGGAGACGGACATGGCATTGCCGCAGCGGGTTCTGGGAAGCACCGGGGTGGAGGTCACCATCCTGGGATTGGGTGGCGAAGGGGTGCTGCGCACCTTCGGCTATGATCAGGAGGCGCAGGCCATGATCGCCGCGGCGCTGGAGGCCGGGATCACCTA
>CAZLRL010000551.1:0-1947 GCA_964561645.1 uncultured Desulfobacterales bacterium | reverse complement strand
CTCCCGGAGGTGCAGGGCCCGCAGGATTTCATAGGCCACCCGCACTTCCTCCACCGGGTCCCGGGTGAGGGATACCCGGATGGTGTCGCCTAGGCCCTCGGCCAGGAGAAGTCCGATCCCCAGGGCCGATTTGACGGTGCCGGCGATGAGACCCCCCGCTTCGGTGACCCCCAGGTGCAGCGGATAGGCCACCTGGCGGGATAAGTCCCGGTAACTCTTGACAGTAGTGATAACATCGGAAGATTTCAGGGATATCTTAAAGTCGTGAAAATGCCAGTCTTCAAAGACACTTATCCAGCGGAGGGCGCTTTCCACCAGGGCCTCGGCCGTGGGCGCGCCGTGTTTTTCCAGCAGGTCCGCCTCCAAGGAGCCGGCGTTGACCCCCAGGCGCAGGGGCACGCCCTTGTCCCGGCAGGCCTCTACCACGATCCTGGTTTTATCGACCCCGCCCAGGTTGCCGGGATTGATGCGCAGGGCGTCGGCGCCCGAGGCCAAGGCAGCCAGGGCCAGGCGGTGGCTGAAGTGAATGTCCGCGATCAGGGGGACGGGGCTGGCCGCTTTGATGTCCCGAAAAGTCCGGGCTGAGCGCTGATCGGGGAGGGCCAGGCGCACGATTTCGCAGCCGGCCGCGGCCAGGCGCTCGATCTGGGCCAGGGTGGCGGCTGCGTCCCGGGTGTCGGTGTTGGTCATGGACTGGACGACCACGGGGGCGTCGCCGCCGATCTGCACGGGGCCGATCCACAAGGGCCGGGTGGGTTTGCGTCGGGTGGTGGTCATAGGCGAAAACGGTTACCTCGCGGCCAGGGGCCGCGCCGGAAGGTTCTGGGCCGGGCGCCACAGTCGGCCCGAAAACAGTATCTTAGCACTAATATGGTGAAATTATAGAAAATCCGGGAATGAATATCAATAAATTCGGGTCCAAAGTCCAAAGTCCAGGGTCCAAAGTCCAGGCCAGGTGTAGCTTGGGTGACGGACATGGTGCTTGGTAATGTCTGGTGCGTAAGACGCACCCTGCACGTTACCCGGAAGAATTGGTGGGCAATGCCCAACCTACGGATCTGTCTGGTTCCCAAGCGTAGGGTTGCCAAGCGGGAGCTTGGCGGGCAAGGGCGTTCCCAAGCAGAGCTTGGGAACGAGAGAACAGTTCAAGGTTCAAGGTCGTCCAAGAACCAAGCAAAGTAATTTATGGTGCGTAAGACGCACCCTACATGGTCACGCGGTTGAGGGTTGGTGTGGCTGATATGTTGGTAAAAGCAGGTGATTCACAGGCAAGATGCCTGTGCTCCCGCTCAGGGAGGTATATTATGGGGGGCAGATTCGAAAGTCGGGAGGCGCTTCGCTTTCCCGCCCAACATGGTCTGGAATCGAAACTCGGAACTCGAGACGGGACTCAGGACTCAGGACTCGGGACCCGGGACCCGAGACTTGGGACAGGCATTTCTTGCCGGGTTTACTAGACCGGTTTTGCCGGTTTCTTTTACGCCTGTGGAGCTTTTTTGTCCAAAGGTTTAGCCTTTCCCGGGTCTTAGCTTCTGGCACAGAACTTGCCCTTGGATGGAGCCAAACGCATTTTTGGGGTAGTGCCAGTTATGCTCACAGCCTTCGGTCCCAATCCAGCCACCCTGTTCCTCTCCTGGCGGGGAGGGGCGCGGGCTGCGGCTCCTCCCAGGCAGGACGACTTTCGGGAGGTTTTTCAGGGCCGTTTGCTGTCCCGGCTGAGCGCCCAAAAGCGGGCGGCCCAGGCGGCCGCCTCCCGGGGGGAATACGGGGAAAACCGGGTAAGAAACCGGCCTGAGGCCAAGGCAGGGGAGTCCGGGGTGGGGGCTGCGTTCAGGTCCGCCGAAACCAGGCGGGCCGTCGGGGCTGAGGGCTGCAGTCGGCGGCCAGAGGCCCCCCAAACCCGCCCCCGTTGAACGAGGCAGGAGCTGGGGACTCTTGACACCTGTG
>CAZLRL010000550.1:0-1952 GCA_964561645.1 uncultured Desulfobacterales bacterium | reverse complement strand
GGTGCACAGGTGAGGACACCTGTGCTACCGGGCTTTTTGTGATTTGAGAGAACCGTCGGCTCATGAGTTTCCATGGCTTGATGGGAAAGGACTTTATGAACCTGAGTTTTGGCAGGGTGCGTCTTACGCACCACAATTTCAGGGAAAGCCCTCTCAGGCGTGCACGGCACGCCCTATAACCATAAAGTTAATTTTAGAGTACAAACATTATGTAGGGTGCGCTCTGCGCACCACAATGGCTAACTTCCCTCTTCCTCCCAGGTCTCCTCCAGGGCCGCGGCCAGCTCCTCGGAGGGCAGGACTTCGCCCAGGACCTCTTCCAGAAGGGCCAGGGCCCGGGGCCGGTCCTCCCGAGTCAGGGCCTCCCGTAGCGGGGAGGCCACCAGGCGCTGGAAGAGACGGGGATTGTCCTCGTGCCCCCGCCGCCGGGCCAGAACCCGGGTCCTGATATCCTGGAGCAGGCGCAGATAGACGCCGTACTCCGGCCCGAAATGCTGCTCCAGATCCTCGCGCACCTGGCGGGCCAGGGCCGGGGAGGCCCCGCCGGTGCTCACCGCGATGGTGAGAGACCCCCGGCGCACCTGGGCGGGCACGATGAAGGTGCACAGTTCGGGCGCGTCCACGATATTGACCGGCAGATGGCGGGCCTGGGCCGCGGCGCTTACTTCCCGGTTCACCCGCTGGTCGTCCGTGGCCCCTACGACCAAGGTCATGCCGTCCAGATAGTGGGGGGAAAAGTCGCCCTGGATAAACCGCAGGCGCCCCCGGGCCGCGAGTTCCATGAGGCGCGGGGTCAGGGCCTGACTGACCACGGTCACCCGGGCCCCGGCGGTCAACAGGTCTTGAACTTTGCGCTCCCCCACCGCGCCGCCCCCCACCACCAGGCAGGGGCGATCCTCGATGAGGGCAAACAGGGGATAGGTTTTCATGCCGGAAGCTTTGGGTTTTTTTACCTTTTTCAATGTATCAGGGCCGGTCCCAGGATGCAAGGTTCTGTCCACCACCGGGAATTCTCCCGCCCCGCCTTTGTCATTGACAGGGCCGGGGATTCTTGATTATATGGAACTGGTTTGAAGCGGCTGGAGACCGCTGTCGATGTCACTGTTCATCAAAAGAGTTACTCTCGGTGTGCTCGTCGTCTCCCTGCTGACCGGGCTGGCCGCGCCCATTCACGGAGGGGAAAAATCTATGCATTTAAGCGCTGCTGACCAGGAATTGCTTTTCCGGGTGGCCCGGGACAGCATTAAGGCCCACCTGAAGGGGCAGGAGGACCCCCTGCCTCCGGACCCGCCCCCGATTCTCGCCCAGCCCCTGGGGGTGTTTGTCTCCTTGCATCGGCAGGGCCGTCTGCGGGGCTGCATCGGTTACCTGGAGGCGGTGGCACCATTAATCACCGCGGTGCAGGAAATGGCCGTGTCTGCGGCCTTCAGAGATCCCCGTTTTCCGCCGCTCCGGGAGGAGGAACTGGACGATCTGGAGATCGAGATTTCCGTGTTGAGCCCCATGCGGCAGGTCAAGAATGTGGACGAAATTCAAGTGGGTCGTGACGGCCTTTATATAGAACAGGGCCTGTGCCGGGGTCTGCTGCTGCCTCAGGTGGCGACCCAGTGCGGCTGGGACCGGCTTACCTTCCTGAGACAAACATGTTGTAAGGCGGGGCTCCCGGAGAACGCCTGGGAGGACCCGTCCACCAAAATCTACGCCTTTAGCGCCGATATTCTCCACGAGCCTCCGAAAAGATAGGAACCTGGCGCCCCATGAACCCTGATAAGCTTCCCGTGCCCCTGCCCCCGGAACCCGAGTCTCCCAAGGGGTTCAAAGCCCTGTGGCAGCACCACCGGTTTATCCTGGCCATCCTGGTGGTGCTGGTGTTTTTCGGCCTTATTTTCGGCCTGGGATGGTATCGGCAGCCCCAGACCGTGGGTACTCCGGGCGCCCCTGACCGGCTGGCC
>CAZLRL010000549.1:0-1953 GCA_964561645.1 uncultured Desulfobacterales bacterium | reverse complement strand
AGGTTCAAGCCGTCCGGCAGCCATTCATCGGCCAGGAAACGGTAGCCCACCGGGAAATCCCCCACCGTGGCCCGGACCCGGGCCACCACTTCCAGGGGGAATTTCCCGCGCTTCTCCAAGGAGCCGCCGTAGTTATCCTCCCGGCGGTTGGTTCGGGGGGAGGCGAACTGGGCCAGCAGATACCCGGTGCCGCCGTGGAGCTCCACGAGATCGAAGCCCGCTTCCTTGACCCGGCGGGCCGCGGCGGCATATTTATACGTGGTCTCCTCTATTTCCTCCCGGTTCAAGCGCCTGGGAAGGCGGCCGAAGGTTTCCACCGCGGAGGGGGCCACCGGTTGGGGCGCGGCGGTGGCAAAGCGCCCGGCGTGGTTGATCTGCAAAGCGGCCCGCGCCCCTTCCTGCTTGATAGTCCGAGCCAGGGTTGCCAGGCCCTCCAGGTAATCATCCGAGTCCACCCGTAAAGTCCGGTTGGAACCGCTGCCCGCCGGGTGGTCGATGGTGGCGTTTTCCACCACCACCAGAGACACGCCGCTTTGGGCCATCAACCGGTAATGATCCAGCAACAAGGGGCTGACCGCGCCACCCTCGGCGGCATAGCCCAGATAAAGAGGAGCCATGGTCAAACGGTTTTCCAACTCCAGGCCGTCAATTTTAAAGGGGGAAAAAAGGTGTGGATGCATGACGCCTCTCCTTGTCTTATGGCCTTTGGGGCCACTGATCCCACAGCTCCAGCAACGCGGTGCGGGTTTTGGTAGCATAGTGATCGGTGAGCGCGTAGTCCCATTGATTTTTGGAAAAAATGTCCTTGACCTGGCTCCGGTAGTTTAGACCATCAACCAGGAGATGGGAAATGTAGGGCCTAATGGCTTTCATCAGTCTGGCCGGGTTCAGGGGGAGGATCGGCGCGATAAAAACCCAGGTGGGGATACCGGCCGCGTGCAGGCTTTTCAAGGCACTCAGACGGGCCCCGATGGGGGGCGAATGGGGCTCCAGCACTTTCCGGACCCGGTCGTCGTCGGTGGGAATGGACAGCCCCACACAGACATCGGGGATCTCGGACAGTATATCCACATCCCGGGTCACCAGGGGGGAGCGGGTCAGGATGTCGATGCCCCAGCCGCTCTCACGCAAGGCTTGCAGGCATTGCCGCGTCAGACGGTAGCGGTGTTCCAGGGGCTGGTAGGGATCGCAGACACTGGCGAGCAGGGCCCGGCCGCGACGCTTTTTGCGGCGCAGTTCGCCCTGCAACACGTGGGCGATATTGGTCTTGACCTCCACAAAACTGCCCCAGGCAGAGGTCCGGTGATGATGGGAATATTTCCGCATGAACACGGCATAACAGTACCGGCAGCCGTGGGCGCAGCCCAGGAAGGGGTTGATCACATAATCCACCCCGGGAATCTTGGAGCTGACCAGCGCGGTTTTGGCGGTTATTTCGGTAACATCCATGATATTGGGGATGCTAATTACTTTTCCGGGGCAGCAGATCGGCTATGGTCCGGGTCGCCTGTCGGTTGGCCACCGCGGTTAACAGCTCGAGTTTCGCCTGATCGGCCGCCACAACCGAATTCCCCTCCCCTTCTTCTGCGGCGGTTTTGTGAGCTAATTCCGTTAAACTGCGCTCAAATTTTTTGACGGTGCTGGCAGGCATGGTATGTCGCAGCAGATCCAGCCATCTCTGACAGGCGGCCAAGCGGAGACGCCATTCCCGGGCCCGGCATTCTTTTCGGGCCTGGCGCTCGGCCCACCGCTTTTCTCGCAGCTGATGAAAAAGCCAGGCCGCATCAGGAGAAATGAGGGCCAGACGGAAGTTTTGGGGGTCGCCCCAGGCCGGGTCCCGCTGCCAGAGGTCGATGATTTTCTGGACTAGAAACAGTCTGGTCCCCAGCTCTTCATACTTCAGGCACAGGGTCTCAAGGTGGCTGGCATAGCGCTTGAGTTCCAGTTGCAGAG
>CAZLRL010000548.1:0-1970 GCA_964561645.1 uncultured Desulfobacterales bacterium | reverse complement strand
CGGGCGCCTGGTGCACCCCGGGGAGGTGGCTGGCCAGGCAGCCGCGTAACGAAAATGTCGGGTGGGCTCTGCCCACCAACTTTTAATACCGTTTTCGATTTTCGGTTTTTGGTTTTCTGAAAAAAGAAATAAAGCAGCAAACGTAGGGTGGGCACCGCCCACCACTTATAAAAGGCTTGAAAATCCAGATCGGCGTCAGTGCGGACGAACCAGGGTGACTGGGGGATACCCGCGGATTGATTGCGCACCCAAAATGCCCCGCCTGGTTACCCTTTTTAATGTAGCGGGATAAAAAAACACTTAAAAGGAGAGCGCCGATGAAAAGATGGCTGGTTGTGGCCTTAGGGATGCTCGTAGTTTTTTCTCTGTCCGTTAACGTTGACGCCCAATCCTACCATGCGGTCCCGGGCAAAGTCACCTATTACAACGAAACCCCCAGGTCCATCTCCTTTACCATCGTGGGCCAGGTGCAAAATATCAGGATCGTGGAAGGCAAGCGCCTGCCCGTAGCCTACAATACCAAGAAACCCACGGAAGTGAAGTTCTGGTATACCGATGACCGCAACAAGCGGGAAATCGGCCGGCTGTCGGTTTTTCCCGGCGACGTGTACGTGTTTACGCCCGCGGGCATCAAGACCATCACCAAAGTCCCCCGGCCCGGGAAACCCGCGCACGAACCCGACTTCACCAACCCCTCCGCGGTCATCGCCGATCTGCAACGGATGAAACAGGAGGCCCAGGCCAAAGGCGCCCAATTGGCCGCGGTCAAAGCCAACTATGCCATAACGACCATAAAAAATTTCATGAGAATCAATCCTGAGGGAGATCCCAGCATCCTCAAGCAAAGGTGGCAGGAAGCCTATAACGAATACAAGAAGATAAAATAAGCTGTTGCGGAAAAATTTTTGGGGGGATGGGCTTCCAAAGCGGATTTTTGTAGGGGTGCAATTTATGGCGCCCGAGAGTGGGCGTGATAAATCACGCCCCCACAATGGTTTTTTCCGGTTGCCAATTGGTATGAAAGTTTATGTAGGGTGCGCCCTGCGCACCATCAATATCCGGCTTCAAATATTCAGGGATGCACGGGTGAGGACACCTGTGCCACCTGGTTTTGCATGCCTTTGAGAAAATCGCGGACTCATGGGCAACTGTCTTGAAAAGTTTCGAGTTTTGAGCTTCGAGTTTCAAGTTAGTTGTTTTCTCTAGGAGGAATCCTTCATCCCCCTCTCCACCCGCTTGCGGGGGGAGAGGGTTGGGGTGAGGGGGGTAATATTTTTCGTAATTTGTGGCTGGGCCACAGGCCCATGAGGAACTGTTAAGACCTAATTCATACCCCGCCTTGCCAGCACCACCCGGGGAATGCCCTGATAATCGTTGACGGTCTTCAGGGTATCGTAGGCCCTGGTCTCATCCAGGAGCTCCACCACCCGCCCGGCTTGGCCCGCGCCCACTTCCAGGGCCAGCCAGCCGCCGGCTTGCAAAAATTCGTGGGCCTGTTGGGACAGCACTCTGAGCAGGTCCAGGCCGTCTTCTCCGCCCAGCAGCGCCTCGTGGGGCTCATAATCCCGAATTTCTTTAGGCAGCTGCTCCCATTCGCGGCGCCTGACATAGGGCAGATTGGCGACGATGAGGCCGAACCGGGGCGCCATCCCGACGCCTCCCAGTAAATCCCCCTGAAAAAAAGCAATCCTCTCGGCCACTCCCTGCCGCCGGGCGTTTTCCCGGGCCACCTTTAGAGCCGCCGCGGAAACGTCCACGCCCAGCCAATGCAGTTCAGGCAATTCCCTGGCCAACACCACCACCACCGCGCCGGAGCCCACGCCGATGTCGATGGCCAGGTTTTGACCGGGAGCACAGGCATTTTGCCGGGGCGGCACAGGCTGGAAGCCTGTGGTCCCGCGATCTGGTGTTGAGGAAGCGGTAGGGGAGGGGGCAGAGGGCTGTGCTCCCCGGGAGCTTGGGCTTCCCGC
>CAZLRL010000547.1:0-1975 GCA_964561645.1 uncultured Desulfobacterales bacterium | reverse complement strand
GGGCCGCCCGGTGATTCAACTCTTCTGGGAAAGCAGGCCCAAACTTTCGCCGCAGGAGAGGCAGGTCCTACAGGATTGGCTAGACGCCTATATTTCAGTCTTCCAAGTTATAGAAATTGAGCCCGGCAAAGGCATAGGGGCCGAAGATATTTTTTCGGGCGTAAGAACGTTTATCTCCGATGAGATTTTGACTGAACAAACCATGAAATGGGAGCTGGTGCTGCTTCGGAAAATCAAGGTCCTCGAGGAATGGCAAACCTCCACGGTCGCCGGTCCGGAACCCCCTCATTATAAAGAAGAAATTCGCGATTTTGTTGAGGATCATTTCCGGGCCTATAAACAGGAGAACCCTGGCTCGGATTTGCCGGCCTTCCTTAGGAACCGGGGCCATTTGTTATACCAGGTCTTTCTCAATTTAGGGTCGGAGGAGCCTCCAGCCCCGGAATTATTCACCTCGAGCGGCGAAGAGTTGCTCTTTTGTGAAGCTGATTATGAGTTGAATAATTTAAGGGAGGCAGTGAACCGCCTGGACCGGGAAGAGGATTTTGAGAGGACCGCCACAGACGACGAGGAGAGTACAGAAGTCTTCGAGTGGCTGGAACGGGGCCGGTCCAGCGGCAGGATAAAAGACACCCCCCCGCCGGAGGGGCTGACATTACAATCCTTTTTTACCCCGGGACCGGGTCATGAACCTCACCGGGTATTGGGAACCATTATCCTGGAACCGGATCAGCTGTCCTTGATGGTGCAGGGGGAGGAGCGCCTGGCCCTGGGCAAGGAAATACTCGAAGAGGTGCTGGCAGGTCTGATCAGCCATCGGCAGGACTCTGTCAATTCCCTGGAATCCATGCTGCAAAGCTCGTCTGAGGAACTGTTAGAAGAGCTGGAAGAGGAAGAGGAAGATCTGGAAGAGGACATTCCCCCTGAAGTGGAACAGGCCCTCTTGCAGGACCTACTTGACAACCATTACCGTCAATGGCTGGACCGGCCCCTTCCCGCCCTGAAGGGACAGACCCCGCGGCAGGCAGCCCAAACCCCGGAGGCTCGACCCCTGGTGGAGGATCTCTTGCGGGTGATGGAATATTCCCATGAGATCAGGGACCTGGAATACGACGTTTCCTGGATCAGGCAGGAACTGAAGCTCTAGAAAAATCCCCTCCAGACTAAAATTGCCCCAAGTACTGCCGCAAAAACTCTCCATGGCCCGGCGCCAGCTCCGGGCAGGCCTCCGGGACCGCGTCCCCGGCGCTCACCCGGGTGGCGAAGACCAGGCAGGTGGGCTGCCCGCAAGCCTGGCAATTGGTGCGGGGCAGGAGCTTCAGGATCTCCAGGATGCGGGGTTTGGGAGGCACTTCATAGCTCGCCTTTAGAGTCCCTTTTTGGGCCCAGGTGTCGTTGATTACCCCCACCAGCCAGGCCACGATTTCTTGAGCTTCCGCTTCATCTTTGACGATATTGAGGGCGATTTCCCGGGGGTGGAAGGTGATGAGCTTGGCCTGATATTTGATGGTCAGGGACGGCGGGTCCCGCATATACAGGTGGCCTTGCAACACGGTATTCAGGTAGGGCAGAAGTTCGGTGATGTCCTCGTCGAGCCGGGCCAGGCCCCGCAAGTGGGTGGCTTCGGGGTTGGGCGGCCGGCAGAATTCCAGGTGATATTTTTTTACCCCATAACCTGGTTCCTCCAAGGGCCTATCAGGGCCAGCACAGGCTTTTTTGTTGCTTGGAGCATACCCAACGTACAGCTATTCATGGTGCCCGGTGCGCATCCTGCATGAATGCCGAAGCAGGAGCTTCGGGTTCAGTTGCGTTCCCAAGCAGGAGCTTGGGAACGAGAGTGGAGAGTGAAATTTTTCTCGTAGGGCGGGCGTCCCGCCCGCCATCTTTTGGAGCCTCATTGCAGGCGGGCGGGACGCCCGCCCTACGGCTCTTTGAGTGGGGTTGGGTTTCTTCGAGCGGTGGACCGGCGAACCGC
>CAZLRL010000546.1:0-1989 GCA_964561645.1 uncultured Desulfobacterales bacterium | reverse complement strand
CAGGGCCACGGCCTCGTCCGGAGTTTTGGCCAGAGGCGCCGCGGCCACCGGAATACCCGCGTTGGCCAGCATCTCCGCGGCCTCCTGCCCGGGCAGCAGCCGCAAACCCGGGGTGGAGGGCAAAACCGGCTCCGCCCCGTCCGGCCGACGTTGGGGCGCGAACCGGAAGAACTGGGCCAGAGCCGCGATGCCCCGCTCCGGGGTGGGAAATACCGGGACACCCGCCTCATAAAGCTTGTGCCGCTCCGCTTGCTCCACTTCGGCGCCGCCCAGGAAAACCACCAGTTCCGCGGCCCCGGGGGTCACCACCTGGGAGGCTCCGGGGATGGGGTCGCCGAATATCACCACCTGATAATCGTACTCGCTTTGGGTGGCGTCCATGACCTGCCGGTAAAGACTCGGATCGCCGATAACATCCCCGGTCAGGTCCACCGGGTTCGAAACCACGCAGTGGGCCGGGATCATGCCCTGGAGGCGCTCCTTCAGGGCCGGCGCGGGCTCGGGCGTGGCCAGGCCCTGCTTTTCCGCTTCGTCGATGGCCAGGATGGCCGCGCCGCCGGAACTCGTGGTGATCATGAGGTTGCGGCCTTGGGGCGGGGTCAGGTAGGCCAGGGCCTTGGCGAAGTCAAAGAGCTCTTCCATGGTATCGGCCCGGTACACCCGGTGCTTGCGGAACAGGGCCTGGTAAATGGCGTCCACCCCGGCCAGCGATTTGGTGTGGGATTCCGCGGCCCGGCCCCCGCGCTTGGTGCGCCCGGCTTTGAGGATGACCAGGGGTTTGTCGCCCTCGCGCAGGGCGTCCAGAAAATAGCTGGGGCGCTTCACCCCTTCGAGGTAGAGCGCGATTACCTCGGTGTGGGGGTCGGCGTTGAAGTACTGGATGACCTCGGCTTCGTCCACGTCCACCCGGTTGCCCAGGGACACGAAGGCGCTGACGCCGAGCTGCTCGGCGGCGGCCAGATCCAGGAAAGCCGCGCCCACCGTGCCGCTCTGGGACGCGAAGGCGATTTTTCCCTTGGTGGTGATCAAGGGCCAGGAGGCGCACATGTGGTGGTGGGGCATGTTCACTCCCTGGCAGTTGGGGCCCACCACCTTGAGGCCGGTGCGCCGGATGACCTGGGCCATCTCGTCCTGGAGGCGCTCGCCGTCCGGGCCGGTTTCGGCGAAGCCGCCGGTGATAACGATGGCGGCTTTGACCCCTTTTTCGGCGCACTGTTCCAGGGTGGGGGTGACGATTTTGGCGGGGATGACCACCACCGCCAGCTCCGGGGGGTCGGGGGCGTCGGCGATGGCTTTGTAGACCTTAAGTCCCAGGATTTCTTCGGCTTTCGGGTTGATGGGATAGAGGGGGCCTTCGAAGCCGCCGTTTTTCAGATTGGCCAGGATGTCGTGGCCGAGCTTGCCGGGCGCGGTGGAGGCGCCGATGACGGCCACGCTTTTAGGCTTGAAGATGGAGTCCAGGCGGGTCAGGTCTTCCATGCGTCCTCCTCGAGGCGGGGGTGGGGGCCTGATCACAGGCCGAAAATGCCATCTTATCATAGGAAAATAGAGACAGAAAAGGGGAAAAGCGGGGGAAAAAGAAGGTTTTCGGCTCTTGGTTTCAGGTTTTCAGTTTTCAGTTTTTGGTTTTCGGTGAAAAAACTTCCCTTTGCATCTTTGCGCCTTGGCGCCTTCGCGTGAGCTATTTTTAATAACTGCGCCCTTGCGCCTTTGCATCTTTGCGTGAGCCTACACCTGCGTCCTTGGCTCCCTTCGCGCCTTATATTTGACATCGGTACAGAACATATTGTATTTGTGAAAACAACCCCTGATATCCCGGAAACCGGTCCAGCCAGGGGGTTTGCCCCGCTGGAGGACTGAATTTTTGCCAGCGGTCGGTATGAGCCCGCCAGCTCTAAAGATCATGAATAACCCGGTGGCACAGGTGTCCTCACCTGTGCGTGGTCGGGAAGCCGCTCTTCTCCAGAAGAATGATTTTCTAAACGGTTT
>CAZLRL010000545.1:0-1993 GCA_964561645.1 uncultured Desulfobacterales bacterium | reverse complement strand
CGGTCGCATTTTTTAAGGACTGGTGAAAGGGAAGATTGGAGAATCAGGGAAAAAAAAGTAAAAAGAGGAATTCGGTCCTTCCGAGGGGAATGAAGCGTATAGTTTTTTGTGAGGCTTGCAGGCCCTTGACTTCGTTCGGGGATTGCTTCCCGGGCTGATCATCCCCGGCTTGTCGGCCTATAAAGCTCAAGCTCAAATACTCCCGCCATCCTGCCTCTATCCAGGGAATGGCCTAAAAAGTCAGCCGCCGCGGCGGGACTCCGGCCGCTGGTTACTATCCCGAGAGCGAAAAGGAATGGACAGCTGCGCCGGCGATTCTTTTAATCGCAGGGGAGACCTTTGTTCTATTTTTGGGACATTAAATAGTGGCACGGAAATTGCTCGGTAATATTAGCAACTTTAAACCTGGGACCAGCTTAGTAATTACGGGGCCAAGACAGAAAAGAGACCTCTATACTGGAATTATAATTGATTTTAACTATAATGGGTGGAATTTTAAGAAAACTAAAATCAACTTCAAGATTTTTTACGAGGAACCATCTTTTTTATCTTATTTTGCAGATCATTACAGGGAGGAAGAAATGAAACCTAGAAGCTTACTTGGAATACTTGTCGTAGTTCTGGCGGTAACAATATGTTTACCGAATATTGTCCAAGCCGCGGTCTTTGATTTTGAATCTGATCAATATAGTTATGAATATAATGAGGGCTGTCTTTCGGAAAAGTCAGCTAAAAGATCTTATGAGGGCAACTATTCGGGGAAATTGTCTTCGGTGGTTCTTCCTGAATATGGATTATTTGGTGTGGCCAAAATAATAATGCCCTTCAATGCTCCCTTGGGGAAAGCCAGCGTGACTTATCACTCATTTATTGAGCCAGGGTCGGCCACTTATGCTCCCTATGTGGTCTTCGGCGTCGATACGAACCAGAATGGGTATTTCGATATTGATTTGACAGATGATGGTGTAGTAAATGGCGATGCTTTAGTCCTGGCAGTCAGTGCTCAAGGGAATCAGACGGATCAATGGTTTTCGATCAGTCTGAATGCCGATACCCTGGTTCATGTAATCAGCAACCGTACCGGCTTGGAAGAGGGAACCTATTCAATTGAAGAGGGCGGTAATCCTGGTACATTCGGCAGCTTGTGGGGGGAGACCTTTTCGGGTTCCACCACCTGGGGGGACTTGAATATAGTCGAGGTGCGCCTCCAGGCAGGTTGCTGGCCACCTGAGGACCCCGATAATTATACGGCTTATGTGGATAATCTTTCGGTGGTTCACACCCCGGTCCCGGGAGCGGTCTGGCTCCTGGGCACGGGCCTGGTGGGCCTGGGACTCTTGAGGTTTCGGCGGAAAAAAATTTAATCCCTGAGGTTTTTGCAAAAGTCTTTTTGTCACCCTGAGCGCAGCGAAGGGTCTAGATTCTTCGGTCGCGGCGCTCCCTCAGAATGACAGATTTAGAGCTATTTGCAAGCGGCTCCCCTGTGAACCCGGCCGGCGTCTGATATCCTCCCGGGAGGGTCCTGGACGCCGTTTTTTTTGGGGATAACCAGTCTCTTGGACAGCCAGGAGGTAAACGGGCTGACCGGATCTCTCACCCCCAGGCAAACCTGAGGCAGGGCCGCCCGGCCCGGCTTTTTTTCAGGGCTGCCGCCTAAGAAAAACCCCTTAATACCCGGGCCAGGCAGGTAAGGGCCCGACAAGGTGCCGGCAAAAGCACGGTGAGTTCTGCCGCGGCCTCGTCAGGCCCTGCCCCGGCTGCCGCGACCTCAAACTCGATTCCAGTCTCATTGACACGAGGCTGCTTATTTTATTGACCTTTTACACCTGACTGCCTCCACCACAGCAAGCCCAGCCCAGAAAACAAAATTTATCCCAGTGAGGTCTACGTTGCATTTCCGGAGAAGTACGCCAGATGTGCGCCGCCTTGAACATTTGCTTGTAATCATGTTCACTAAATTTAAAGACACATTAATTGCAAATGATTTCAATTA
>CAZLRL010000544.1:493-2008 GCA_964561645.1 uncultured Desulfobacterales bacterium | reverse complement strand
GGCTGCACACCGACGCGGCCCAGAGTGTGGGGAAAATTCTGGTGAACGTGCAGGAGCTGCAGGTGGATTTTCTGACCGTGGCCGGGCACAAATGCTACGCGCCCAAAGGGGTGGGGGCCCTGTTGGTGCGCCAGGGGACGGAGTTTGCGCCGCTGCTGCACGGCGGCGGCCAGGAAGGGGGGCGGCGCTCCGGCACGGAAAACGTGCCCTATATCGCGGCCCTGGGAGAGGCCTGCCGCCTGGCCCGGGAGCGGCTGGACGAGGACGGGGCCCGCTTCCGGGAGCTCCGGGATCGTTTGCACGGGCTGCTCAAGGAGGGGTATCCCGACCTGGTGTTGAACGGCCACGAGGAGGCGCGCCTCCCTAACACCCTGAACGTGTCCTTTCCGGGGCTGTCGGGCCGGGCGATCCTGTCCGGGATCTGGGAGCTGGAAGCCTCGGTGGGCGCGGCCTGCCACGGGGATGAAGAGCATCCTTCCCCGGTGCTGTCCGCCATGGGGGTGGCGCCGGACGCGGCTTTGGGCGCGGTGCGCCTGTCCGTGGGCCGCGGCACCACCGAAGAGGAAGTGAAAGAAGCGGCCCGGCTCATTTTGGCCCGGGTGGGGGAGTTGCAGGGCGGTGGTTCCTGAACCTGCTGCTTTCTCAAAACCACGCCAAGGGTGGAAGGAAGGCTTGGTGACACAGGCGTCCCGCCTAGACGTGGACGGGAGGGGGCGCTCTCCTCGATTGCAGACTTTTCTTGGAACGCTTTATGGTGCGTAAGACGCACCCCACATGATCCTCCCTGATCAAAGGAGGGAGAGGCGGGCACGGAGGCCCGCCCCACCAAATTAGTTTCTCATTGACCACAAATAATTTGCCGTAGAGCGGGGCGTCCCGCCCCTGTCTTTTGTCTTACGCACCATTTTTGGCTGGGATCCCCGGTCTCTGCTTCACCAAAATCCTTACTTTAGAACGGTAGGACGGGCTTCCAGCCCGTCCGGCACGGGCAAGATACCCATGCTACCAGTAAAAGGAGAGCAATACTTTCCGGTACGAAATCCGGTTAACAAGTTACTCCCGTTTTTTCGTCATCCGCGACTGTACCAAAAAACCTCAAGGGTTTGTGTAGAATGGGACTTTTAGGACACAAAATGCCCCAGAGACTTCCGCCAGGGGCAAAACCGGGAGCACAGGCGTCTCGCCTGTGCCGAGCCCAGACTTAGCTTTACGGCTGCCGAGGTCTAAGGCTACTCCTTCGCCCGGACGGCCACGTCCACCCGGCCCACATCCAGGGGAAATTTGCCCGGCACCTCGATGACCAGGGGTTGGCCATCCTCGGTGATTACTATAGGAACCGCGGTGGCTTTGTTTTCACCGGCCAATTCCTGGGGCACGGCCCGCTGCAGGGCGATAAAATATTGTCCCGCCGGCGCGTCCTTGAGATCGACCCGAAAAGAACCGTCGGCCCGCACCTCAATTTTGGGGAACTCCGACTTGAAAGCCGAAAAACCCTGGGCGTCCGTGTTGCCGGCC